>DATINB010000449.1:0-2871 GCA_035474775.1 Luteimonas sp. | reverse complement strand
TGCGGTCCTCGACAAACTTACCGAGGCCGGCGCAGGCATCACGATCGATGGCGATCGCATCACCCTGGACATGCAGGGACGGCGCCCGCGGGCGGTCAACATCACCACCGCGCCGCACCCGGGCTTCCCGACCGACATGCAGGCGCAGTTCATGGCCTTGAACTGCATCGCCGAGGGCGTGGGCACCATCGACGAGACGATCTTCGAAAACCGCTTCATGCACGTCAACGAGCTGATGCGGCTGGGCGCCGACATCCACATCGATGGCCCGCGCGCGACGATCACCGGCGTACCACGGCTCAGCGGGGCGCCGGTGATGGCCACCGACCTGCGCGCGTCGGCGTCGCTGATCCTGGCCGGGCTGGTCGCCGAGGGCGACACCCTGATCGACCGCATCTACCACCTCGACCGCGGCTACGAGCACATCGAGCGCAAGCTGTCCGGGCTCGGGGCGCGCATCCGTCGCATCGACTGACGGTCGGGTGTCACCGACGGTCAGGGTCACCGCACGCGTGAAAGCCGCAGATCGACGTGGTCGCGGCCATCGCGGCGCTGCAGGATGCGTGCCGGCACCGGCAGGCCTTCGACCACCCAGGCGATGATCTCGCGCTTGCCGTCCTGGCGGACCACCTTGGTGGCCTCGCGCGACTTGCCGCCGACGTCCACCGACTCCTTGCCGGCGACCTTGAACGACTGCTGCTTGATCTTGCCATCCTCGACCAGGCGGTAGTCGAGCGGCTTGCCGGCGGCCACGTCACGCACCAGGGCGAGGTTCATCAGCATGCCGTCGAGGTCGCCGGCCTGCAGCTTGACCGGGCCGGCCTTGTCGGAATCGACATCGCCGGTCCAGCGGGCCTCGCCCTTGCTCCAGTCGTACTGGGCGTTGACCGACTTCTTCTTGACCAGCATCGCCGCCAGCCCGGCGGTGCCCTGCTGGCTGTCGCTGCTCGACAGCGGGCGCCAGGCATTGCCCTTGGCCTCGAACACGGTGCTCTGCTTCATCTGCGCACCCATGCCGTCGATGTCGAGGCTGTAGGTCCAGCGATCCGCGCCCGCGGGCGCGAGGGTCATGGTGCCCGCCGCCTGCATGCCCATGTAGGTGGCCTGGTAGTCGGCGGCAAACGGCGCCACCGCGAGCGCGGGCGTGGAGGCGAGGGCGAGCATCGCGGCCACGAGGACCGCCGCGTGGCGGGTCTGTTGCTGCATGGACATCATGGGACTCCCTGGTATTCGACCAGTCGCAGGTCGATGGCGTCTTCGCCGTTTTCCCGCTGCAGGATGCGCACGGGTGTGGGAACGCCGTCTGCGATCCAGACGAGCATTTCATCGTTGCCACCGTTGCTGCGTGAAACGCGCAACGCCTCGTAACTCAGTTCGCCCACCACGACCGTCTCGGTGGCAGGCGCCGCGATGTAGTCGTGCTGGCGCACGCGGCCACCATCGACGAAGCGGTAGTGCAGGGCCTTGCCGGGCTCGGCGTCGCGCATGATCGCCAGGTTGATGAGCAGCGCGCTCAGGTCGCCGTCCTGCAGGGCCACCGGCTGGCGGCGTTCGGCCTTGATGTCGCCGCTCCAGCGCGCGGTGCGGGATGCCCAGTCGTAGGTGCCGACGGTCTTGCGCCCGAACAGCAGGGCCTTGCGCACGGTGCTCTGGCTGATCGGGCGGAAGCGCGGGCCGGCATCCTCGAACACGGTGCTCTGGTCGAGATTGAGCCGGACCAGGCCGGCGAAGCCATGGCTGCCGGCGATCTCGAGGTCGATGCGCCAGCGGTCGCCCTCGCCGCGGACCAGCCGCATGGTCGCCGCGCCGGCCAGCGCGCCGCCGTTGTAGGCCTGGTAGGTGGCCACGAACGGCTGCAGCGGGGCCGCTGCCGCGTGCAGGGGCGTGCACGGCACGGCCAGCAGCAGGGACAGGCACAGCATGGCGAAGGGCGCTCTCATCGGGGCGCCATCATGCGAAGGCGTCGTTGGCTGCCAGCTGAAGCGGGCGACGCAGGGGGTGTCCGTCCAGGCACACCACCTCCTCCCGCAACGTGATGCGCCCTGCGCAGACCAGCGCCACGGTGGCGACCAGCAGCGGGTGCTCGCGCGCCAGCACCCGCGCCGCCAGCGCATCCACGCTGTCGGCGGGCGCCACGTCGACCCGTGCCTGGGCGATCACGGGGCCGCCATCGAGATCCGCGGTCACGAAATGAACGCTGGCCCCATGGGTCGACATGCCGGCGGCAAGCGCACGCACGTGGGTGCGCAGGCCCTTGAGCGCGGGCAGCAGCGACGGATGGATGTTGAGCATGCGCCCGCGCCAGCCATCCACCACCGGGCTGCCCAGCAGGCGCAGGTACCCGGCGCAGACGACGATGTCGGGGGCCACGGTGGCGATGCGGGCGAACAGCGCGGCATCGAAGGCGTCGCGTGATGCGAACGCGGCCGGCGCCAGTGCCGTCGCCACGATCCCGGCGCCCCGTGCGCGCGCCAGCGCCTTGGCCTGCGGGCGATCGGAAAACACCCCGACCACCGCCCCATCGATCCGACCGGAGGCGCATCCGTCGAGCAGGGCCTGCAGATTGCTGCCCTGCCCGGAGGCCAGGACCGCGATGCGCACCGCCGTGGACCGGGCCACCGGCCTCAGCCCGATGCTGGCAGGACCGCCAGCAGCCAGCGCGGGAAGAACACCGCCAGCACCAGCACCAGCAGCCATGGAAGCAGGCCGAGGGCGGTGGCCAGCAGGATCTGCGTGCGATCGAGGCGGCCGCGGAAATCCGCGAGAAAGGACAGCCAGTACGCGCCGAGCACCAGGATCGACAGCAGCCCGACGCGCAGCAGGCGCTCGGGCGGCTCCGGTGCCCACGCGTACAACGCCGCGCCGCCGGCC
>DATINB010000448.1:0-5045 GCA_035474775.1 Luteimonas sp. | reverse complement strand
CTGGTTGTGTGACCTGGCGGACGCGGCCGACCAGGGCCTGGGCGCGCGCCTGCGGAGCCTGCCGGCGGCAACGGTGGCGCGGGTGGAGGCGGAGGCGCTGCAGTTCGATATCGATACGCCGGAAGACCTGCGGGCCGCTGTGGCGGGCGGATGGATCGATGTCGGCAGCGGGCCATGACCCGACCACGCTTTCGCACCATCGTGGCGTCGTCCTCGAATCGCGGTGAGCCTGCCCGGTCTTGCTGCCCATCCATCCGGGTTGGGCGGCCAGGAGCAGGCGCACCTCGCGAACGCCCGGGGCCTGGCGGACATCGCCAAGAAGCGCTTCGGGAACGGTCGGACCTGTCGCCCTGTGACCGCGTTGCGTGGGAGGTCGTGCGGCGCCGCACGTGGCCGTCAAGGCAGGCTCCAGGTGGCCGAGGCGACAGACGATACCGATGCCACGCATTGGGCCAGCTGACGTGCGGCTAAAGCAGCCGCCGTCCGGGTTTGACCTTTCCCGCCCCGGGGGCTAGCGTGGCGGGCACTGGATCCCGGGCAGGGCGCACGCGCGCCCTGCCCTTTTTTACGTCGGAGAAGCGCCATGCAGCAGGCCCCGTCCATCGTTCTTTCGGCACGCGACGCGCGCCGTCTCGAGCAACTGATCGAGGCGACGGGTCCCGGTAACCCGGTGGTGGCCGCGCTCGAGGCCGAGATCGCGCGTGCGGAGATCCGCGAGCCCGCCGCCATGCCGACCGACGTGGTGACCATGAACTCGGAGGTGCTGTGCTTCGAAGACAGTGGCGCCAAGCATGCCTTGCGGCTGGTGTACCCGCGCGATGCCGATGCCGCGCGCGGTCACGTGTCGGTGCTGGCACCGGTGGGTGCCGCGCTGCTCGGACTGTCGGTCGGACAGAGCATCGAGTGGCCACTGCCGGGCGGGCGCAGCACACGCATCCGCGTGTCGGAAGTGGTCTACCAACCAGAGGCAGCCGGTGTCCTGGACTGACGGCCGCAGGTCCGGAGTCGGACTGCGCGTGACGGAGGTTGCATGCGGAGTGCGCTGAAAGCGTCGGTCGCGGGGCTTGCCTGCTGCGTTTCGGCGACAGCCGGCGCGATGAGCTGCGGGCTCCCCGTCCGCCTGGAGAACCGTACGGACGGGCAGGCCACCGTCCTGGTCAAGTCGTTCTACGGCGTGGCGCTTGCACGTCCCGGGCGATTCGATTTCGCGGACGAGACGACCGTACCGCTGGGTGGGACCGGACGCTTCACCCGAATCCATGAGTTCGTCGTCGCCCCCCACGCAGGGGCGGACGTCAGCGTCAGGACCCTGTGCGCGGACGTCGCGGGTCGCTCGCACTACATCAACTGGCGTTCCTCGACTGCGAGCGGTGAACCCGCGTCGGGGCAGCTGGATCTCGTCACCGACGCTGCGCACATCGAGATTCCGTAGCGGCGTCGACCGGTATCGGCCTCGAGGCCGGCGACCCGTCGCGCGGCCCTCGTGTCCTCCCGGCGCTCCGCGCCGCGTTGTCGGAGTCTTGACCCTCCGCACCTCGCGGACGGCAATGCCGGAGTCCGCGATGAATCGTCTTCTGCCGTTCACCCTTGCCCTCGCCGTCACCGCCCTCGCGGCGCCAGCCATCGTCGCCGCGGGCACGGCGGAATCCGGCGTCACGGTGTCCAATCCGGCAGGCGCCTGCCAGTCGGCGCTGCCGGTGTACGAAGACCTGATCCGCAAGCGGCCACTCGCCACGCAGAACGAGGGCAAGCGCACCGCGTTCGTCACCTGCGCGATGGTCAGCGGCGGCGGCGTGATCGAGGTCCTGCTGTACCTCGCCGGCACCGAGACGACGCCGCGCGCGGTGTCGTGCACCGCCGTTGCCGGCTACAACACCGGCCCTGCCCAGTACCTGACCAAGACCGCGATGGTCACCGGCGACGCGCAGACTTCGCTGCGCTGGGAGAACTCGGAGTTCCCGGAGCAGGACCTCGGGAGCCGGTTCGCGGTGAGCTGCGCCCTGCCGCCCGGCACCAGCGTCAACGACTACACGCTGTCCTGGGTCAACTACTAGGCGGCGCCGGCGGCGCGGGCCCCACGGCCGCCACGCAGGCCTGCTGTATGGTCCGGGACACCCGTCAGGAAGGGGTGTCGCGCTGGGCATCTACGCACTCGAGTCCGTGTTCCGGCCCGCATCGCTGGCCATCGTGGGCGCCAGCCCGCGGCCGCGGTCGCTCGGACGCCTGGTGCTGCAGCAGGTGCGCGAGGGTGGTTTCGCAGGCGCGATCGGACTGGTCAATCCGCACTACGCCGTAATCGGCGGCGTCGCGGCGGTCACCTCCCTGGACGCGTTGTCCTTCGTGCCCGAGCTGGTGCTGATCGCGGCACCGCCGGGGGACGTGCCCGGCGTCGCGGCGGCCGCCGCCGACGTCGGCGCGCGTGCGGCCATCGTGCTCACCCGTGGCATGGGGCAGGGCCCTGGGTCGCTCAACGCCCAGCTTGCCGCGGTGGCGCGCGCCCGCGGCCTGCGCATCCTCGGCCCCAACTGCCTGGGCGTGATCGCGCCGCACGCGAAGCTGTTCGCCAGTTTCGCGGCGCACGCGCCGCGTCCCGGCGACCTGGCGCTGGTTTCGCAGTCCGGCGCGGTGGCCGCCGGCATGATCGAGTGGAGTCGAACGCATGGCGTGGGCTTTTCGGCCGTGGCGTCGGTGGGCGATGCGCTCGACGTCGACTTCGCGGACCTGCTGGACTACTTCGCCACCGACCGCCACACGCGCGCCATCCTGCTGTACGTGGAGCGCATCCGCGACGCGCGCAAGTTCCTGTCCGCGGCGCGCGCCGCGGCGCGCGCCAAGCCGGTGGTGGTGGTGCGCCCGGGGCGCCACCAGCGCGCATCGACGACCGCGATGACGCACACCTCGGTGCTGGCCAGGCCGGACGACGTGTACGGCGCGGCGTTCCGGCGCGCCGGCCTGCTGCGCGTGCATGCGCTCGACGAACTGTTCGCGGCGGCCGCCATCCTGTCGCGGCCCGGCGTGCCGGCCGGCAACCGGCTGGCGGTGGTCACCAATGGCGCCGGAACCGGCATGCTGGCGCTCGACCGGCTGGTGGATCTCGGCGGCGTGCGTGCGACGTTGGCGCAGACCACCTTGACGCGCCTCGATGCGGCATTGCCGGCGGGCTGGTCGCGACGCAACGCGGTGGACGTGCTCGGCGACGCCGACGGGGCGCGGTACGCGGTGGTGCTGGATGCGCTGCTGCAGGACGCGGGGAACGACGCGGTGCTGGCGCTGCATGCGCCGACGGCGCTGTCGTCGTCCGTGGAGACCGCGCAGGCGGTCGCCGATGCCGTCCGCGCGCACCGCACGGACACGCCGCGCAAGCCGGTGCTGGCGGTGTGGCTGGGCGACGCCGCCGCGACCCCAGGCATCTTCGCCGGCGCCGGCATTCCCGTTTTCGCCTCCGAGGCCGAGGCCGTGCGCGGCTTCATGTACCGGGTGGAGCATCGCGCCGCGCAGCAGGCGCTGATGGAAACACCGCCCAGCCTGCCCGACGGCTTCGCCACCGACACCGCGGCCGCGCGCGCAGTGGTCGACGCCGCCCTGGCGGAGGGCCGCGAGTGGCTGGACCCGGTGGCGACCGGTCGCCTGCTGGCGGCGTATGGCATCGAGATCGCGTCGGCGGTGCCGGCGGTCGATGCCGCCGGCGCGGTGCTGGCCGCGCGCCCGTGGCTGGATGCCGGCACGCCGGTGGCGGTGAAGATCTGCTCGCCGGACATCCCGCACAAGTCGGACGTGGATGGCGTACGCCTCAACCTGTCGGATGCCGCAGCGGTGGCGGCGGCGACCGACGCCGTGCTGCAACGTGCGCACGCGCTGCGGCCGACCGCCCGCATCGACGGCGTCACCGTGCACCCGATGGTGCTGCGGCCGCGCGCGCGCGAACTGGTGGCGGGCATCGCCGACGACCCGGTGTTCGGGCCGGTGATCGTGTTCGGCCGCGGCGGCACCGCGGTGGAGGTGATCGACGACAAGGCGCTGGCGCTGCCGCCGCTGGACCTGCGGCTGGCGCACGAGCTGATCGGGCGCACCCGCGTGTCGCGCATTCTCAAGGCCTATCGCGACGTGCCGGCCGCCGACGAGCGCGCCGTGGCACTGCTGCTGGTCAAGCTGGCGCAGCTGGCGGCCGACATCCCCGAAGTGCGCGAGGTCGACCTCAACCCGCTGCTGGCCGACCGCGACGGTGTGCTGGTGGTGGACGCGCGCATCGCGGTGGCGCCGTCGCGGGTGCTGCACAAGGGCCGCGGCCACCCGCGCTTCGCGGTGCTGCCCTACCCGCGCGAGTGGGAGCGCACGCTGACCCTCGGCGACGGGCGGGTGCTGCAGGTGCGCCCGGTGCGCCCGGAGGACGAGGCGCTGTTCCGTGCGTTCCTCGACCAGGCCAGCGCCGACGACCTGCGCCTGCGCTTCTTTTCCACCGTGCGCGAGTTCAGCCACGAGTTCGTGGCCCGGCTGACCCAGCTGGACTACGCACGCTCGATGGCGCTGGCCGCGATCGACCCGGCCACCGGTGCGCTGCTCGGCGCCGTGCGCCTGCTGGCCGATGCCGATTACCACAGCGGCGAGTACGCGATCATGGTCCGCTCCGACCTCAAGGGCGCCGGGCTCGGCTGGCAGCTGATGCGGACCATGATCGAACTGGCGGCCTGGCTCGGCCTGCGGGTGGTGCAGGGCCAGGTGCTGCGCGAGAACAGCACCATGATCCGGATGTGCCGGCAGCTCGGCTTCTCGGTGGTGTCGGACCCCGACGACAGTGCGGTTGTGGTGGTGTCGCTGCCGGTGGCGCGCGGCGCTGGCGTATCCGCTGCGGGCGCGGAGCCGACCTGAGACGACCACCGCGCGGAATGCCCGGGGCCGCACCGCAGCCTCGAGCGCCGCAGCCCGGAGTGCGCGGCAGCCCGGAGTGCGCGGCAGCAAGCAGCTTGCCGCAGTTCGGCGCGCCGCAGAGCGCGTGCCCGTGACCACGGCCCGGCCCGCGTCGCACGCCCTGCGGCGGCAGCCGCGAT
>DATINB010000447.1:0-7681 GCA_035474775.1 Luteimonas sp. | reverse complement strand
TCCGGCGGGCTGCAGCGGATGGCGCTGCGCTCCAGTGCCAAGGAGATCGCCTCGCAGCTTCGGTATGCGCGCGCCCATGCCATCGGCACCGGCGTGCCCCAGCAGTTCCTGATCGATCCCGCGGCGCACACGTGGCGCGGGGCCAACGGCCGGGCCGGCGACGTGCCGCAGCGGCTCGGCATCGTGTTCACCGGTGCCCGCGAGCTGCAGCCGCGCGGCGACCAGGGGGCGATCGTGTTCTTCGGCGACGGGGCTTCGACCGGGGGCCGCGTGCAGGTCAGTTTCAGGCAGGCCGCCTGGAACGTCGACGTGGCGTGGCTGACCGGCGAAGTGACCCTGCACCGCGCCGAGGCGGCGGTCCGGTGAGCAGGGCACCGCGCACCCGCCGCTGCCGCGGCTATACGCTCATCGAAGTGCTGGTGGCCTTTGCGGTCCTGGCGCTGGCGCTGACCCTGCTGCTCGGCACCCTCTCGGGCGCGACCCGGCAGGTGCGCTGGGCGTCCGACGCCGGCCGCGCCGCGCTGCACGCGCAGTCGCTGCTCGCCGATACCGGGGTGGGCGAGGCATTGCAGCCCGGACGCAGCGAGGGCGACCTGGACGACGGTCGCTACCACTGGACGCTGGAGGTCGAGCCGTACGTCGAACCTGCACGGGCGCAGTCGCCGCTGTTCGATCCGTTCGCGCCGCAGCTGCTGCGGCTGCGGCTGGCGATGAGCTGGGGCGACGATACGCCCGCGCAGCGCCTGGTGGTGGACAGCCTGCGGCTGGTGCAGCCGGACCCGGCCGACGAGGGCGCACCGTGACGCGGCGCATGCGCCGCGGGCATGGCGGGTTCACGCTGATCGAAGTCCTGCTCGCCACGGTGCTGCTAGCCGCCGGCCTGGGGCTGGCCTTCGCCACCCTGCGCGCCTCGACCGCGACCGTCGAGCGCGGCGAAACGATGGCGGCGCGCAGTGACCGCATGCGTGCGGTCGAGGGGTTCCTGCGCCGACGCCTGGCTTCCGCGGTGTCGATGGGCTTCGCGACCGACGAGGAGACCGGCGACGTGCTGCGCTTCGTCGGCGAGCCCGACCGCATGCGATTCGTGGCCGACCTGCCCAATTACCTCGGGCGCGGCGGTCCGTACCTGCATGACATCAGCGTGCTCGACGCGGGAGGCCAGCCGTCGTTGGCAGTGGCGTTCTCGATGGTGGTCGCCGGGGAGACGGTGCAGGAGGCACGGTCACGTGCGCCCGAGCCGCTCGTCCCCGACCTCACCGCGGCACGCTTCCGGTACCGCGGCGTGGACCCGGAGAACGGCCTTGGCGACTGGCTGGACACCTGGGAGGCGGTCGACTCGCTGCCCCTGCAGGTCTCCATCGAGCTGGCCAGCGCCGGCGGCGGTGCGTGGCCGCCGCTGGTGGTGGCGCTGCCGCAGTCGACCGGCGGCAACGGGCCGGTGGCGCTGGGTACCGGGCGACTGCGCGGCGGCCGCGGCCGCGGACGCGTGGATGGCAACAGCCGTTCGGCCCCGGGGCGGGGCGATCGTGCCCGCAACAACCGGCTCGACAAGGGACGGCGATGAGGCGCACGCGCGGTGCCGCACTGGTGCTGGTGATGTGGCTGATCGCACTGCTGACCGCGCTGGTCGGTGCGTATTCGATGACCGCCCGGATCGAGCACATGCAGGGGCGGGTGCTGAGCCGCGGCCTGGTCGCCGAGCAGGCGGCGCGGGCCGGGTTGGAGTATGCGATGGCCCGGGTGGCCGACCCCATGGTGGAAGCGCAGTGGATCCCGGATGGGCGTACCTACGCCTGGGCGTTCGGGGCTGCTTCGGTGGAGGTGCGCATCGTCGACGAAAGCGGCAAGGTCGACCTCAATGCGGCCGCCGAGCCGCTGCTCTCGTCGCTGCTGCGGGTGGTCGGCGCCGATGCCGACACCGCGGGCGCGGTGGCCACCGCGATCATCGACTGGCGTGACAGCGACAGCCTCACCCAGGTGAGCGGCGGTGCCGAGGATGCGCAGTACGCCGCCGCCGAACGGCCCTACGGTGCCAAGGACGCCCCGTTCGAAACCATCGGCGAGGTGGAACAGGTGCTCGGGATGACGCCGGCCCTGTATGCCGCGGTGGCCGAACACCTGACCGTGTTCAGCGGCCAGGCGGATCCCGACGAGCGCTATGCCAGCGCACAGGTGTTGCAGGCGCTCGGGTTGGACCCCACGGCGACCCTGGCGCAGCGCCAGGGCGCGGGCGCCGCGACCGACCCCAGCCTCGTGGGCGGCGGCAGCGGCACGTATAGTGTCGACAGCCGTGCGCGGCTTGAAGATGGCCGCCAGGCGATCCTGCGCGCGGTCGTCCGTGCAGGGACCAGCGGCGTGCCGGGTTCGGCATACGCCCCCCTGCGATGGGAAGAAGGAGCCACACCGCGCTGATGCCTGCCGCCGAGTCGACCGTGCCCGAACACCCCATCCGGCAGCGCCTCGGCCGCGCAGGCGGGCGCCTGCGCCCGGGTTTCGCCGGCTTCTGGAGCTGGTGGACCCATGCCCTCGCCACCTGGCTGCCGCTGCGCATGCGCGAGCTGCTCGGGCTCGCGCGCGAACGCCTGTTGCTGCAGCTCGAGGGCGACACGTTGCGGCTGGCGCTGGAGCGCGGCGCGCAGGTGCGCGAGCTGGGCCAGCTGCCCTGGAACCCGGTCGACGACACCGCGGTCGATCCGCTCGCGCCGCTGCTGGCCCAGCGCATCGCCGAACTGCCGCGCTGGCTGGTATTGCCGGCATCGGTCGGCCTGCGCCGCACGCTGGTGTTGCCGGCCGCCGCGATCGAGCGCCTGCGCGAGGTGCTGGCGTTCGAGATCGATCGCCAGACGCCGTTCGCCGCCGCCGACGTGCACTACGACGCACGCGTCACCGGCCGCCGCGCCGACGGCCAGGTCGAGGCGGAACTGGCCGTCGTGCCGCGCGGGCTGCTGGATGCGCGCCTCGCGGCCCTTGGCGCCATCGCCGGCACGGTGGCCGGCGTCGACCTCGCCGGGCCCGATGGCCGAACCTTCGGTCTCAACCTGCTGTCCGGCCTGCAGCGCCAGCGGCGGGTGGATCCGTGGCGGGGCTGGAACCTCGCACTGGTGGCGGTGGCGGCCATCGCCCTGGCCGCCGGCCTGTGGCAGGTGCTCGCCAACCGCACCGGCGCGACCGATGCGTTCGAGCGCGGCGTGGCGCAGCGCGCGGTGAAGGCACGGCTGGTGTCCGCGGAGAAGAAGCAGCTGCTCGACCTGGTCGAGGGCATGTCGTTCCTGCATTCGGTGCGCGCCGGCCGCCCGACCACGGTCGAAGTGCTGGACGAACTGGCGCGACGGCTCCCGGACTCCACCTACCTCGAAAAACTCTCCATCGAGGACGACCGCATCCTGCTGATCGGCCTGAGCAACGAGGCGTCCTCGCTGGTGCGCCGGCTGGAAGGCTCGCCGCTGTGGCGGTCACCGGCGCTGACCGGTGCGTTGCAGCCGGATACGCGCAGCGGCCGCGACCGCTTCACGCTGATGGCCGAGCTGGCCATCAGCGCGCGCCCGGAACCCGAGGAGGCCCCGCGTGCGCGAAGCAATCCCTGAGCGCGACCGCTGGCTGGCGCTCGGCATCCTCGCCGGCGTGGTGGTCCTCGCCTACCTGGTGCTGGTGCACCCCTGGTGGACGGCGCCCATGCAGCAGCTGGGCGAGCGCATCGAGACCCTGCAGACGCGCGACCTGCGCGTGCGCATGGAGCTGCAGCAGGCGCCGCAGGTCCGCGCACGGCTCGAGTCGGTGCAGGCGCAGGTGGCGCGCATGCCCGGTTTCATGGAAGAGCCCAGTGTCGAACTGGCCACCGCGGCGCTGGTGCAGCGGCTGGAGACGGCGGTGCTGGAAGCGAGTCCCGGCAACCGCAGTTGCGCCATCACCAACCGTGCGCCGATGACCGAACCGCAGCAGGATCGTTTCCCGCGTGCGGTGGTGCAGGTTCGCCTGCGGTGCGGCAACCCGGAACTCGCCGCGGTGCTGCACTCGCTGGAGAGCGGCGCGCCGCGCCTGTTCGTCGACAACCTCAACGTGCTCGTCCAGCGCTACTTCTTCAGTGGCGGCCAGGGCGGACAGGGCGCGGGCCTCGACGTCAGCTTCGACCTGTACGGCTACCTGCAGCCCCCGGCGCAGCCAGCCCCCGCCGCCGCCGCCGGGTCCGCCAATGCGCGCTGACGCCGCCGGGGCCAAGACCTGGATGCTGGGTGCCCTGGCGCTGTGGGCGCTGGCGTTGTGGGTGCTGGGCCTGTTCGGGCTCGGCAGCCGCATCGACCGCCTGCCGGCCGACCCCTCGCTGCTGCAGCGCCTGCCCGGCGCCGTCCCGGCCAGCCCGGAGCGGCTTGGCGGATTGCCGCAGTACGCCGAGATCGGCGACCGGCCGCTGTTCTCCAACGACCGCCGACCGCAGCCGTTCCTGATCAACCCCGAAGGCGAGGGCGAGGAGCAGGACACCTTCGAGTACGTCCTGACCAGCGTGCTGATCACCCCGACGTTGCAGATGGCGATCGTGCGTCCGCCGGACGAGGACGGCGAGCCGGTGCGCCTGCGCGTGGGCGAGGCGCCGAAGGCGTCGCCCGGCTGGACGCTGGCGTCGATCGGGCCGCGGCAGGTGGTGTTCAACGGCCCCGATGGCGAGCGCACCCTGGAGCTGCGGGTGTTCGACGGCATCGGTGGCGAGCCACCCACGGCGATGACGGCCGCCCCCGGCGCCCCTGCGGCGGGCGGCGTCGCGCGGCCGGCCGTGCCGCGAGGCGGCATCGACGCGGGGAACCGTGCGCAGTCCCGGCAGGCGGGCGCCATTCCGGTCACCACCAGCAGCGCTTCGGTGATGGTGCCCGCGCCGACGCCGGCTGCCGCGGCGGCCTCGGCAAGCGGCACGGGTGCGTCCGCCGACGGTGCGGCGGGCGATGCCGCCGCCGACGACCAGGTCGACGCCATCCGCCGCCGGATCGAAGCGCGCCGCGCCCAGATGCGCGAGCAGACCCAACAACAGGAACCGGCGCCTGCGCCGGTCGAGTAGTCCATAGGATGCATGCGATGACCTGGTCCAACCCGATGAAGGCCGCGCTCAGCGCGTGCCTGCTGACCCTGCTGGCGGCGTGCGCGTCGATGCCACCGCCCAGCGTACGCCGCGACGGCGTGGCGCCGCCCACCGTCGCGCGCGCGCCGGCCGCCGGCACCGCGACCACCACCGCGGGTGGCGTGCAGGCCGAGCCCCTGCCCGGCGAGGACGATACCGGTCCGCTGGCGCAGATCCGCCGCGGCACCGGGCAGGTGATCAACCGCGAGGCGGCGCGGTCGCCATCGCCGAACCTCGGCGGCACCACCGGGGAGACCAAGTTCAATTTCGAGGGCGAGCCGCTGCAGGTGGTCGTCAAGACCATCCTGGGCGACATGCTGGGCCAGAACTACGTCATCGCCCCGGGGGTGCAGGGGAACGTCACCTTCGCGACCCCCAAGGGCGTGAGTTCGGCGCAGGCATTGAGCCTGCTGGAGATGATGCTGGGCTGGAACAACGCGCGCATGATCTGGAGCGACGGCCGCTACAACATCGTGCCGGCCGACCAGGCGGTGGGCGTCGGCCTGACCGCGCCGCGCACCGGCCCGCCCGACAACGCCCGCGGCTTCGAGTCGCGCGTGGTGCCGCTGCGCTTCATCGCCGCCACCGAGATGGAGAAGCTGCTCAAGCCGTATGCGCGCCCGAACGCCATCGTCAACGTCGACAACGGCCGCAACATCATCACCATCGCCGGCAGCCGCCCGGAGCTCGAGAACTACCTGCGCACCATCGAGATCTTCGACGTCGACTGGCTGGCCGGCATGTCGGTCGGCGTGTTCCCGCTGCAGAGCGGCAAGGCCGCGGACGTGGTCGGCGACCTGGAGAAGGTGTTCGGCGAGCAGAGCAAGTCGCCGGTTGCGGGCATGTTCCGCTTCATGCCGCTGGAAGGGGCCAACGCGGTGCTGGTGATCACGGCGCAGCCGAACTACCTGGACGAGATCCAGCAGTGGATCGACCGCATCGACGGCGCCGGCGACGGCGTGCGCCTGTTCTCCTACGAACTGAAGTACATCACCGCCAAGGACCTGGCCGAGCGCCTGTCCGAGGTGTACGGCGCCGGGCGCGGCGGATCGTCCGGGGGCGGCGGCGCATCGCTGATGCCCGGCCTGGGTTCCACGCAGATCAGTGACGGCGGCATCGACGGCAACGGCATCAGCAGCGCGCGCGTGGGTGGCGACGGCGGACTCGGTGACGGCGGGCTCGGCGGTGGCGGCAGTGGCGGGACGAGCGGCGGCGGTTCGGGCGGCATGGGCAGCGGCAGCCTGTCGCTGGGCGAGCGCCAGGGCGGCAACGCCTCGGTCACGCTGGAGGTGGACGGCGATCGTGTGGGCGTCTCGGCCGTGGACGAGAGCAACACGTTGCTGGTGCGCTCCAGCGCGCAGGCGTGGCGCTCCATCAAGGACGTGATCGAGCGCCTCGACATCATGCCGCTGCAGGTGCACATCGAGGCGCAGGTGATCCAGGTGAACCTCGCCGGCGACCTCGAGTACGGCGTCAACTGGTTCCTCGAGCGCGGGATGACCGACAACGGATTCCCGATCTTCCCGGCGCCCGCCGACGGCGGCCCGAGCGGCTGGAGCACCCTGGGCGGCAGCATCGGCGGCGTGAGCGGCCCCGGCGCGGTCTGGTCGCTGGTCAAGAACGATGCCGCCGCCATCATCCGCGCGCTCGACACCGTGACCGACGTGCAGATGCTGCAGACGCCCTCGGTGATGGTGCGCAACAACTACGAGGCCACGCTCAACGTCGGCGACCGCATTCCGATCACCTCGGTCTCGGTGAACCCGGGCTTCGGCGACGGCACCACCTACGGCCAGGTGCAGTACCTCGACACCGGCACCATCCTCAAGGTGCGCCCGCGCGTCACCCGCGACGGCACCGTGTTCCTGGACATCGTGCAGGAGGTCAGCACGCCGACCGACACCGACGCCAACGGCAACCGGACCATCAACACCAACCGCCTGAAGACCAACGCGGTGGTGCAGAGCGGCGACACCGTGCTGCTGGCCGGGCTGATCACCGACGGCGTGGAGCGCGGTTCGGTCGGCATCCCGGGGCTGAGCCGCATCCCGGTGATCGGTGCGCTGTTCGGGACCCAGGGTTCGCGCACGGAGCGCAGCGAGATCGTGGTGCTGATCACGCCCACGCTGGTGCGCAACCCGCAGGAATCGCGCGACCTCACCGACGAGTACGGCCGCCGTTTCCGTGCGATGGAGCCGCTGAACCGGGCGCAGGACTGACCCGGTCGGCGAGCGCCGTGCGATGAGCGCACTCCCGGTGGTGCTGCTGCCGGTCGGCGTCGACGACGATGCGCTCGATGCCTGCCTCGCGGCACTGGACGCCGGCACGCCCGCCGGCAGCCGCGTCTGGCTGGCCGATGATGCACAGGCCGGCCCGCGCGGGCTGGCCATCATCGAGCGCTGGCTGGCGACCACGGCCCTGCAGGCCGACTACACGCGGCGCCCGCGCCACGTCGGCGCGGTGGGCCACCTGGACGACATGCTCAGGGCGTGCGGCGATGCCGACGTGATCGTGTTGTCGCCCGACGCCGTGCCCGCTCCCGGATGGGCGCGCGCGCTGCAGGCCTGCCTGCAGCGC
>DATINB010000446.1:0-2671 GCA_035474775.1 Luteimonas sp. | reverse complement strand
GATCGCGTCCAGCACGTGGCCTCCCGGGTGCTCCGCGATCCGTTCCGACACGAACAGGCCATGCAGGTCGCGCGAGCGGGCGCGGTCGTAGCCGATCCTCCGCCGCGCCGGGATGAACGCCGACAGCAGGTTGGCGCGCGCGGCGACCTGCATCTGCAGCAACGCGTCGAAGCGCCTCCCGGCCAGACAGCGGCGCAGCGCGCGCATGCCGGCAAGGCCGCTGCGCTTGTCGTAGACGTGGAAGTCGACACCCGCCAGCCCCTCGAGCAGGCGATGCTCGGCGCTCCCGATCACCCAGGCCAGCCGCAGGCCGGGCCAGGCGTCGCGCAGCGTGTGCACGAGGGGCAACACGTGCGTGACGTCGCCGAGCGCGGACAGGCGCAGCAGGCAGATCGATGTGGAGCTGGCGTTGTGCACGGGGTTGCTAGACTCGGTAGATGTCCTGGTTCGACATCGCCGAGAGCCTGACGCCGTTCCGCGCCGGTCACGGCGGGCGTGGCTTAGGGTCGATTCTGTTCGACTCGACGCAGTTGCGGCAAGCGGACCCGCGCTGGTTCGATCCTGCACTCTGGGGCGAGCGCGCGCGGCCGGTGGATGCCGGCGGCCGCGGCGGCGCGTGGTTCATCGAGGCGTCGCACGGCCCGTGCGTGCTGCGCAAGTACCTGCGCGGCGGGTGGATGGCGCGCCTCAGCCGCGACCGGCATCTGTGGCGCGGGGCCGGGCACGTGCGCAGCTTTGCGGAATACCGCCTGCTGCGGGAGCTGCTGCGTCGCGGCCTGCCGGTTCCGCAGCCGGTCGCGGCTGCCTACCTCCGCCACGGTGCGACGTACGAAGCCTGGATCCTCGTCGAACGCATCCCGGGCGTGCGGGCGTTTGCCGATCTGGCCACCGAACAGGGCAGCGCGGCACCATGGGACGACATCGGCCGCCTGGTGGCGCGCTTCCATCGCGAGGGCCTCGACCATGTCGACCTCAATGCCCACAACCTGCTGGTCGACGCCGACGGCGGTGGCTGGATGATCGATTTCGACCGCTGCGTGCTGCGCATCCCGGCCACCGGGTGGCGTTCGCGCAACCTGGCGCGGCTGGAGCGTTCGCTGCTCAAGCGGCGGGGCGCGCGCGGTGTCGATGCGGTCCGCGCCGACTTCGCCCGCCTGCGCGCCGCCTACGACGCCCGCTGGGCGGTGGGCAACTGATGGACTGGTCGTTGCGCTTCCACGGCGTCGGCAGCGCAGCCGCGGTGGCGCTGGGCTCGTCGATGGCGACCATCGAGCGGGCCGGCGCACCGTGGCTGACCATCGATTGCGGTGGCGAGGGGCTCACCCACCACATCGAGCACTACGCTCAGCCCCCGGTCGCCGTGTTCGTGACCCACGTGCACCTGGATCACGTGGGCGGCTTCGAGCGCCTGTTCGTGGCCAGCTATTTCGATGCGGCGCGTCGCGGACGCATCCCGGTGTACGTGCCGGCGGACATCGTGCCGCTGCTGCACCGGCGGGTGGCGGACTATCCCAACGTGCTGGCCGAGGGTGGCGCCAACTTCTGGGACGCGTTCCGCCTGGTACCGGTCGGGGACGCGTTCTGGCACGACGGGGTGCGCCTCGACGTGTTCCCGGTACGCCACCACTGGCCGCGCACCGCGTTCGGCCTGCGCCTTCCGGGCAGCCTCGTATGGAGCGGCGATACGCGCCCCATCCCGGAGCAGCTGGCGCGCCATGCCGCGGCCGGTGAGCGCATCGCGCACGACTGCAGCCTGCGTGGCAATCCATCGCACAGCGGTCTGGACGACCTCGAACGCGAGTACCCGCCCGAGCTGCTGGCACGCTGCGTGCTCTATCACTACGCGGACGCGGGCGAGGGCGATGCCATGCGCGCGCGCGGCCACCAGGTGGCGCGCCGGGGCGACGTGCTGGAACTGCCGGATCCATTGCCGTTCGATGCCACCCGCGCGGTCGAGACCGGGGGCGTGCCATGAATGCGCGTCCCGAGCCGTTCGCGGGGCCGGTACTGGACCGCCTGCAGCGGCCCCTGCACGACCTGCGCCTGTCGGTGATCGACGCCTGCAACTTCCGCTGCGGCTATTGCATGCCCGCCGACAAGGTGCCCGCCGGGCACGGCCTCGACGCGGCATCGCGCATGGGGTTTGACGAGATCGAAACGATGGTGCGCGGGTTCGCGCGCCTCGGCTTGCGCAAGCTGCGCCTGACCGGGGGCGAGCCACTGCTGCGCAAGGGCCTGCCGGATCTCGTGGACCGGCTGTCGCGCGTCCCGGGCGTCGACGATCTCGCGCTCACCACCAACGGCTCGCTGCTCGCCCGCCACGCGCGCGACCTGCGCGCGGCCGGGCTCGGCCGCCTCACGGTGAGCCTGGATGCGCTGGACCCGGCGCTGTTCCACGCGCTGTCCGGCAACCGTGGCGAGCTGTCGGCGGTGTTCGATGGACTCGATGCCGCGCAAGCCGCCGGGTTCGCCCGCATCAAGATCAATTGCGTGGTGCAGCGCGGCATCAACGACGACCAGGTGCTGGCGCTCGCCGGGCACTTCCGCGGGACCGGCCACGTGGTCCGTTTCATCGAATACATGGACGTCGGCAGTTGCAACGGCTGGGACCTGCAGCGCGTGGTGCCGTCGGCGGAACTGCGCGAGCGGGTGCACGCGCGCTGGCCGCTGC
>DATINB010000445.1:0-1967 GCA_035474775.1 Luteimonas sp. | reverse complement strand
CGTAGTAATCCTTGAACTGCATCGATGCTCCCATGCGAGCGGCCCCGGGGCGCACCCGGGGCCGGACAGGTTAGCAAGATCGCGGGGGCCGCCCGCGCACGCGGGCGTTACTGGCGCGAGCCGCCGACGTCGACCTGGATGCGGCGCGGGGTGGTCTCCGGGCGCTTGGGAATGGCGATCGTCAGCACACCGTTGCCGCCGGTGGCGGCGATTCCCTCGGCATCGGCGCTGTCCGGCAGCGCGAAGCGCCGATGGAAGCTGCCGTAGCGCCGCTCGACGCGCGAGTAACGCTCGGTCTGCGCGGCGGACTCGGCGCGTCGCTCGCCCTTGATGGTGAGGATGCCCTTGTCCATCAGCACCTCCACGTCCTGCGGGTCGACACCCGGCAGGTCCGCGTGGATCACGAAGCGGTCGGCTTCCTCCTTGATGTCCACCAGCGGCGCCCACTGGCTGGTCACCACCGACGAAGCGTCCTGGTCGCCGCCCATCCGGAAGAAGCGGTCGAACACCTGCTTGATCTCGTCCTGCAGCACCGGCTGGCCCAGCCATTCCTGGTTGTCGCGTGTCATCTGGCGCATGGTCGTCTCCTGAAGTTGCGGCGGCCGCATGCCGCCTTGCCTGCCAGCTAGTGGCGTGGCGGTCGCTTTCAAGGGGTGGTGACGGCGAGCGCACACGTCGCCATGCAGAATCCGTTCATCCACAGGAGAGCCCCCCATGACCATCCAGACCGGCGACGCCATCCCGGAAGTCACCCTCAAGCACATCCGCGACGGCGTGGAAACCATCGACACGCCCACGCTGTTCGCAGGCAAGCGCGTGGTGCTGTTCGCAGTGCCCGGTGCGTTCACCCCGACGTGTTCCGAGAAGCACCTGCCGAGCTACATCGAGCATTTCGACGCGTTCCGCGAGCGCGGCATCGAGGTCGCGTGCATGGCCGTCAACGATCCGTTCGTGATGCAGGCCTGGGGCGACAGCCTCGCGGTTCCCCCCGGCCTGATGATGCTCTCCGATGGCAATGGCGATTTCTCGCGCGCACTGGGGTTGGAGATGGACGCCAGTGCCTACGGCATGGGCTCGCGCTCCAAGCGCTTCGCCCTGTTCGCCGAGGACGGCGTGGTGCGCAGCCTGTTCGTGGAAGCCCCTGGCGAATACCGCGTGTCGGACGCCGCCCACGTCCTGGCTGCGATCGGCTGATCCCCCGTCGCCCGGCTCACCGGGCCAGCGTGAACGCCACGCTCGCCCAGCTGCCGTTGTCGGCCAGCGCCGTCAGCGTGCGTGGGCCGCTGCCGGTGAACACGTGCACGAGGGTCGACGCACCCACCGACTCGCCGATCCGCCGGCCGTCGAGCAGCCACTGCACGCGCGCCGACGTACCCAGTGCACGCAGCGCCAGGCGCACGCCGCCGTCGCGGCCCGGCGGCGCCGCCAGTGTGGCGCCGTCGTTGAGCCCCGCGATCCGCAGCGGCTCGGCGGCGTCGCGGCCGTCGTCGCGGCAGTCCGGCGCCAATGGCGGCAGGCGTGACGCCTGCTGCTCCTCCGCGGTCAGCCAGGGTGCCGCCAGCGCTGGCCAGCGTGCCACCTGCACGCTGGCCAGCGCGTGCGGTCCGGCGCAGTCCGCGGAGACGCGCAGGCCGCTGCCGGCGTCGACATCGATGCGCTGCAAGCCGCTGCTCCAGGAGCGTGTGTCGCGCTCGGCAAAGGTCGGCGGGGCGGCGGCGTCGAGGAGCCAGGCCTCCAGGCTGCGCTGGCAGGCGGCAGCCGGTTGCGCATCACGGCGGATTCCCAGCGGCCAGCAGACCTCCACCTGGCTGACCGAGGGCGGCGCCGGCGGCCGGGCGGCATCGCCTGCCGCGCGCGGCAGCGCATCCATCACATCGAACAGCAGCGGCAATGCGGTGACCGCGCCGTACTGCCCGGGCAGCGGTGTGCCGTCCGGCCGCCCCACCCACACGCCGACCGTGTAGCGC
>DATINB010000444.1:0-3662 GCA_035474775.1 Luteimonas sp. | reverse complement strand
CCCGCGCCTGGCCGTACACCGGGCTCAGGTCGTGCGGCAAGTGCAGCGCGTGCAAGGTGAGCTGCGTGGCTTCGTCGAGCGCGTTGTCATGACTGTGGCCGAAGGCGAGCCCCGCTGCGTTGAAGCGGCTGGCGCCGTAGCGGATCAGGTCGATGATCGTCTTCAGCTGGTGCGTGGTCATGGCGGGCGCGAGGTGACGGCGGGCGCCGGTGGCCGGATTATAACGAGCGCGCAGTTATGATGGACGCCGCACGTTTTCGGCACCGGCACGGAGATCCATGTTCAATCGCACCACCCTGGTCATCCTGCTCGTGGCGCTTGCCGCCGGCCTGGGGTTGCTGGCCTCGCAGCGTTTCGCCGGCGCTCCGCAGCCGGCCACGGGGCCGGCCCTGCAGGCGGTGCGGCTGTTCCCGTCGCCACGTGCATTGCCGGCCTATGCACTGCAGCAGGGTGACGGCACCCCGCTGGTGCCGGGCGAACTCAACGGCCACTGGACGCTGGTGTTCCTGGGCTTCACCCACTGCCCCGACATCTGCCCGACCACGCTGGCCCAGCTGGCGGTCGCACAGCGCGAATGGGAAGCGCTGCCCGACACCACGCGGCCGCGGGTGCTGTTCGTATCGGTCGATCCGGAACGCGACACCCCGGACCGCATCGGCGAGTATGCGCATGGCTTCCATCGCGACACGCTGGCGGCGACCGCGGACATCCCGGCGCTCGAAGCCTTCGCACGCGCGCTGTCGCTGGTGTTCATGAAGGCACCGGTGGCGGAAGGCACGCCGGCCGGGCAGTACTCGGTGGATCACTCGGCGGCCCTCGCGGTGCTGGATCCGCAGGGACGGATGGCCGGCGTGGTGCAGCCGCCGTTCGACCCGCGTGCCATCGCCGCCGACCTCACTGCACTGACCCGGCACCCGCGCTAGGGTCAGCGCCGCACCGCCTGTGCCGGGCCTGGCCGCCCGCCGACCGCCGCCCCTGGACCGACATGCATCCGATCACTGCCGCCACCCACGTCCTGCCCCACCGCCTGCTGTCGTCGCTGGCGCGCCGGCTGGCCTACTCCAGCCACCCGCGCCTGAGCCGCTGGCTGATCGAGACCGTGGTGCGCCGGTTCGGCGTGGACCTCTCCGAAGCGGCCGATGCCGAGGCGTCGGCGTACCCCACCTTCAACCAGTTCTTCACGCGCGCGCTGCGCCCCGGTGCACGGGTGCCGGACCCCGACCCGCGCGCCCTGCTGATGCCTGCGGATGGCCGCATCAGCCAGTGCGGGCCGATCACCGCGGAGGCCGACGGCGGCCGCATCTTCCAGGCCAAGGGTCGCGCGTTCACCACCGCCGAGTTGCTGGGCGGCCCGGCCATGGCCACGCCATTCGCCGGCGGCCTGTTCGCGACGGTGTACCTGTCGCCGAAGGACTACCACCGGGTGCACATGCCCTGGCGCGGCCGCCTGCTGGAAACCGTGCACGTTCCTGGCCGCCTGTTCAGCGTGGGCCCGGACGCCGTCTCCGGAGTCGACCGCCTGTTCGCCCGCAACGAGCGCCTGGTGTGCCATTTCGAAACCGATTTCGGCCCGATGGCGATGGTGATGGTGGGCGCGCTGCTGGTCTCGGGCGTGGAGACGGTGTGGAGCGGCGAGGAGATCCCGGCCTACGGCCGCGCGATCCGCAGCAAGGACTATCGCGACCGGCAGATCGTGCTGGACCGCTTCGAAGAGATGGCTCGGTTCAACTACGGCTCGACGGTCGTGGTGCTGTTGCCGCCGGGCGTGGCCGGCCTGGCGCCGGGACTCGGCGCCGAGACCGCGGTCCGGCTCGGGGAACGGCTGGCCACACGCGTCTGAGCCACCGCGCTCAGAGCTGGCAGCCCTCGAGCTTGAGGCGCTGGCCCTGGCGGATGGCGTAGCGCGGCGCCTTGAGACCGTTCGCCGACGCCAGCACCTCCGACCTGCAGTCGTAGCGCCTGCTGATGGAGGCCAGCGTATCGCCGCGCTCGGCACGATGCTCGCGCGGCCGGTTGGCTGCGGTCGGCACACCGGTGGCGATGGTCACCTGACCTGCACCCGCACCGGGCACGAACGTCGAAACCGGCGGTGCCACCACCTCGATGGGACCCGTGCGCACGATCGCCGAGCCGGCATCGCTCAGGACCAGCTGCCGTGCGAGGTCCGCGCGCGCACCCTGCACGCACCAGCGGTTGTAGAGACCGGCCATGCGCACCGAGCCGTTCAGCGTGGTGCCGGCGGCGATGGTCTGGTTGGGCTCGTAGCGCGGGTTGAGGTTGCGCAGCGTGCGCAGGTAACCCTCGCGGATGCCGGCGTTGCCCATGCAGATGGTCAGCTCGTGGATCGATGTCGCCCGCGCCAGCCGGAACGTGCTGGGTCGGGTGTCCACCTTCGGGAACACCAGGCCGTATTCCTTCGGATGCAGGTACAGCCACGCGGCGGCGATCACCATCGGCACGTAGTCGCGGGTCTCGGCGGGGAACTGGCTGTAGACGTCGGCGTCCCAGAACTTGCGGCCACCGCTACCCTTGTAGATGCGCGCCGCACGGCCTTCCCCACCGTTGTAGGCGGCCAGCCACAGCTCGATGTCGTCGCCGTATTCCGCGAAGCGCTCGTTGAGGTAGCGCGCGGCGGCATCCGCGGACGCGCGCGGGTCGTAGCGGGTATCGAAGCCGGTGCCGTCCGGGCCCAGCCCGAAGCGTCGCCCGGTGGCCGGCATGAACTGCAGCGGCCCGACCGCCCCGGCGCGCGAGCCCACGTGCACCTTGCCGTTCGACTCCTTGGCCATGATGCCGAACAGCAGCGCTTCGGGCAGTCCGCTGCGCTGGAACGGCGGCGACATCAGGTGGCGCATGTACTGGTAGTTCTCGTGGCTGTCGACCAGCGACGGGCGCATGTCGGTCAGCCAGCGGCGGATCCCGGCCTGCACCGCCGGGTTGAACTGCACCATGCGCACGAAGCGCTGACCGTCCTCGCCGAGCAGCGCCGCAGCGCTGGCGGCATCGGGGACGCTGGCGGTGGGCAGCTCGCCCTCGTCCGCGAACACGTCGGCATCCCCGGCCTCGTCGCCGTCCGCAGTGGCGTCGGTCTGCGCCTTCAGCAGCCGCTTGTAGGTCGGCAACAGCTGCGAGATGGCGCAGCCGCGTTGCTGGGTGCAGGCGGTGAGCACGTCTTCCATGTCTTCCAGCGCGGCGTTGCTCTCGGGCACACCCGCCGGGTCGCTGTTGCCGGCCTTCACCAGTGCGTCCCGATAGCGGGTCTCGGCCTGGCCCATGCGCGTGGTGAGCAGGTCGATGGCAGCGCGATCGCGCTTGTTCTGCGCGGAGGCGGACAGCGGCAGTACTGCGACGGCGAGCATGAGCGCGAGCGGCGCCAGGCGCGGCAGCGGGCGACGGGTGGCGCGCGAAAACAGGGGCATCGGGTCTCGACAGTGGAGCGTGCGGCCGCCGAGGGTAGCCTCGGGGCGTCGGCCGCGGCAAGGACGCCGGTGCATGGGCCGGCTGCGGCTTCCACTAGAATCGGTCGCATTCCCGTCAGCGGAGCGCGCATGCAACCCATCCTCGTCGGCAAGGCCGTCACCACGCCGGGCGCGCTGCCGGACACACAGGGCAGCGTGTTCCTGCAGCCGAAGTTCGGCAACCGCCACGGTCTGGTCGCGGGC
>DATINB010000443.1:0-3379 GCA_035474775.1 Luteimonas sp. | reverse complement strand
CGCGACGGCAGCAGGGGCTGCGTCCACTGCAGGACGCGGCCACGCCCGTGCGCGCGTGCTTCGAGCAGCGCCCCGCCCTGTGCATTGCGCCAGGGCACCGAGGCCGTCGACGGAGCGGAAGGAGCCGCGGCGCCCGGTGTGAACACGGCCTCGGAATCGAGCAGCAACGTGCCACCCGTGGCCACCCACGTCACGACCGGGGCGGGCACCGCGCCCGGGGCCAGCCAGGCCAGCAGGTGCGATCGCGGTGGCAGGGGAGCGTCGAGTGGTGCGATGTCGGGCCCGGCCGAGTCCACGCGCGCCTCGCCGGCTTCCCAGTCGGTCGCTGCCGATGCCGCCGTCGGCAACTGGCCGGGCACGGATGCCGATCCCGATCGTGGCGTATCGGCGGTCCGCCACGCCGCGGCAGCGGCGCGCAGGTAGCGCACCTGGGGCAGGCGGTCGTCGCGATAGCGCACGGCCAATGCCGGCATGGGAGGGGGCGGGGGCGCATGGGTCGCCGCGGCGCCCGATCCGGGCGCACCGGTTGCGGGAGAGCCACCCCTGTCGGCCACGACCTGCCAGGTGACCCGCCGCGAAAGCCGTGGCCGCTCGGCATCGGCACCGTCGATCACCGCCGGAACCAGCACCGTCAAGGGTGAGCCCGAGGGAAGGGTGGCGTCGAGTTCACGGAGCAGGCTGGCCATGGGCTGCCGGCCAGCGGGCGCAGGACCCTCCGCGGTCGGCCAGCCAGGCGCGAGCCAGCGTCGCCGTGCGTCCGCGGGTGCCGGATGGCCGCGCAGTGCGACCGCCGCCACTCCCGGAACCGCCACCACCCAGGGCAGCGGCGCAGGCGCTCCGGTCAGCGCGGGTCGAGCCAGTACGAGGACCAGCAGCGACACCAATGCCAGCCGCGCCAGCAGCAGCGGCCATTCGTCGAAGCGCACATGGCGCCGCGGGCGTGCGCGTGCGGTCAGCCAGGCCAGGGCTGCGAAATCGGTCGGGGTGCGTTCGCTGCGTCGCGCAAGGTGGAGCAGCAGCGGCAGCAGCAGCGCGACCAGGCCGGCCAGTGCCGCGGGCGCCAGCAGCACCACGTTCACGGATTGCCTGCCGCGACCGCGCCGGCGGCGGTCCCCGGCGCGAACAGCCGCCGCAGCGGAGCGTCCAGCGGCTCGTCGAGCACGTACTCGACCTGGCGCACCCCGGCCGCCGCCAGGCGCGCGTGCAGTGCCACGCGCGCCGCGCCGAAGCGTTGCAGGAACCCCTCGCGGATGGCGCCGGCATCGCCAAGCAGCTCGGCACCCGATTCCGGATCGCGGAACCGGTAGCCCCCCTGCAAGGGAAAATCGCGTTCCCCGATGGTGAGGATGCGGATGCAGGCCACCTCGCGCCGGGCGGCTGCGAAGCGTTCGGCAAGGCGGGTGCCCGCTTCGTCGAAGCCGTCGCCCAGCATCAGCAGCAGGCTGCGTGGGCCCATGCGCTCCCAGAGCGGTTGCCAGGCCGGCTCCGGGGGCCAGCCGCCGCCACCGACCAGCGCCTGCAGCGCGAGCAGGCAGCGGTCGCGCTGGCGGGGTCCCGCCTGCGCACCGTGGACCTGCACGCCATGGCCGCCGAACGTCGCGAGGCCGAAGCGATCCCCCTGGCGCAACGCCATCTCGATGAGGCAGGCGGCCAGTGCCCGTGCTGAATGCAGCCGCGTCGGTCCGCTGCCGGGTGGGTCCGACTGGGCCATCGACGCGGTGGTGTCGACGAGGATCCAGACCGTCAGCGGGCTGTCGCGCTCGGCCTCGCGCACGAAGAAGCGGTCCGAGCGCGCATAGAGCTTCCAGTCGACGTGGCGCGGCTCGTCGCCGGGCTGGTAGCCGCGGTATTGCGCGAACTCCATCCCGCTGCCGCGGCTGCGGCTGCTGTGCTGTCCGAACCCGTGCTCACCGCGGGCGACACGGGCGGTCAGTGCAAGGGAGGCCAGGCGCGCGCGGACGTCCGCGGGGATCAGCCCCGTCGTTGCGGACGCATCGCCACGCATCGCGGTCATTCGCCTGGCGCACGGATCTCGCGCAGCAGCACCGCCACCACCGCATCCGCGTCCACCTGGGCGGCTTCGGCGGCGAAGGACAGCAGCAGGCGATGGCGGAGCACCGGCGCCGCCAGCGCGCGCACATCGTCACGGGTGGCTGCGAAGCGTCCGTGCAGCAGCGCCCGCGCCTTGGCGGCCAGCACCAGCGACTGCCCGGCGCGCGGGCCGGCACCCCAGCGCACCCACTGGCGGATGTCGGCGGGCGCGTCGACGGTCGGGCGGCTCGCGCGCACCAGCCGCGTGATCCAGTCGAGCAGGTCGTCGCCCAGGTGCACCTCGCGCACGCGCGCCTGCAGCGCGAGGACGGCCTCGGCGGACAACACCGTGGGCACGTGGCTGGTGTGGGTCCCGGTGGTCTGCACCAGGATCTCGCGTTCCTCGGCGGCGCTGGGGTAGGCGACGCGGACGTGCAGGAGGAACCGGTCGAGCTGGGCTTCCGGCAACGGATAGGTGCCGGCCTGCTCCAGGGGGTTCTGCGTGGCCAGCACGAAAAACGGCGACGGCAGGGCGTGGGTCACGCCGGCGTAGCTGACGGTGCGCTCCTGCATGGCTTCCAGCAGCGCCGCCTGGGTCTTGGGTGGGGTGCGGTTGAGTTCGTCGGCGAGCAGCAGGTGGGTGAACACCGGGCCGGGCTGGAACTTGAAATGGCGGCGCCCGGTGCCGTGTTCCTCTTCCAGGATCTCGGTGCCGAGAATGTCGCTCGGCATCAGGTCCGGCGTGAACTGGATGCGCCGGAACGCCATGTCCAGCGCCTGGCCCAGCGTACGCACCAGCAGCGTCTTGCCGAGGCCGGGCACGCCCTCCAGCAGGCAATGGCCGCCGGCCAGCAGGGCGACCAGCAACTGCTCGACCACGTCGGACTGGCCCACGATCGCCTGGGCGACGGCGCTCCTGAGCGTGGACAACTGTGCGAGTTGCGCCTGCATCCCGGCTTCGGTGATCGCGTGGGTCATGTCGGGTCCGGGCTCATGCACTCAGCGCATACACGACGATGTTCACCGCGAATCGCGTGTTGTCCTCGGCCAGGAACCGCTTGTTGCGCCAGTCGTAGTCCCATTCGCAGCCGTAGTCCTTGTTGCTGTAGAGCACGCCGAGCCGGCCATCGACCTCGATGCCGCGCAGGTAGTCGTGCACGAGGTCGTCGCCCCAGCCGTTGAGTTCGAAGCCGGTGGCCGGCGGGCCGTCCGGGAACTCGAAGAAGCTCCGGTAGATCGCATGGTCGTTGGGCAGGCGGCGCAGGCGGCCGGGCCCGAACAGGGTGGTCATCTGGCGTTCGAACGACGTGGCGAACAGGCCATCGATGTCGTGGTTGCAGTCGTCGAC
>DATINB010000442.1:0-3784 GCA_035474775.1 Luteimonas sp. | reverse complement strand
TCTGGCCGAACATCATCATCAGGATCACCGACGGCAGCGCCAGCGCGGCGGCAAGGCCGATCGCATTGCCCACGCGCGGGAAGCCCATCATGCGCATCACGTGCGCAAGCGGCTCGCGGCTGCAGACCAGCGCATCGCTGCCCACGCAGGCCGCGGCCATTGCCGGCGTACCGGGATGGATGGCCACGCCCGCGGCGTCGAACATCGGCTGCGCGCCCATCGAGCCCACCGCGCCGTAGCTCACCAGAAGGTAGAACACCGTGCATACCGCCAGCGAACCGATCAGGCCGATGGGGATGTTGCGGTTGGGGTTCTTGGTTTCTTCCGCGGCGGTCGACACCGCGTCGAAGCCGACGTAGGCGAAGAAGATCGAGGCCGCCGCGCCGAGCACGCCGATGCCGCCCATCGGGCTGCCCCAGCCGGTCGGCAGGAACGGTTCGAAGTTCTCCGACTGCGCGCCGGGCACCGCGATCGAGATGAACACGATCAGCGCCAGCACCTTGATCGACACCAGCACCGCGTTGACCTTGGCCGACTTGGAGGTGCCGAACACCAGCAGCATGGTGACCAGCAGCGCGATCAGGAACGCGAGCAGGTTGAAGCTGCCGCCGTCGATGGGCCCAGACTTGAGCGCCCGCGGCAGATCGAGCCCGACACTGGTCAGCAGCCCGTTCATGTAGCCCGACCAGCCCACCGAGACCGCACCGGCCGCCACCGCGTATTCCAGCACCAGCGCCCAGCCCACGACCCAGGCGATGGCTTCTCCGAGCACGCCGTAGGTGTACGTGTAGGCGGAGCCCGAGACCGGGATCATCGAGGCCAGTTCGGCGTAGGCCAGTGCCGCCAGCGCACAGACGATGGCCGCGATCACGAACGCGATCATCATCGCCGGGCCGGCTTTCTGCCCGGCTTCCGCGGTGAGCACGAAGATGCCGGTGCCGATGACGGCGCCGATCCCGAGCATGGTCAGCTGGAACGCGCCGAGCTGGCGGACCAGCGCCTTGCGTTCGGCGGTCTCGAGGATCTTGTCTAGTGGCTTTACGCGCCAGAACAGCATGCGGTGCTCCCCGTTGGTGTTGAGCCGGCATCAGGTCCCGGATGCAGGGCCGGGGATGCAGCCGTGCGACCATAAGCGCCTTCGGCACCCGTGCACAAGCGCCCTGCGGGCCGGTGTGGGCCGCCGTCCACCCACGCGGAACCCCGATGGACGCCACCGCAGTACTCCGCGCCAGCCTCGACGACTACGCGCGGCGCTGGCCGGACGAGGCCGGCACCGTTGCCGCCTTTCGCGAACTGCTCGACGACGCCGAGGATCCGTTCCGGCGCGAGCGCCTCGCGGGCCACTTCACCGCCTCGGCCTGGCTGGTGGACGCCACCGGCACGCGGGTGCTGCTGACCCACCATCGCAAGCTCGGGCGCTGGCTGCAGCTGGGCGGGCACGCCGACGGCGACCGCGACCTGGCGGCTGCGGCGCTGCGCGAGGCGCAGGAGGAGTCGGGGTTGCAGGACCTGGACGTGGAGCCGGCGCCGTTCGACCTCGACAGCCATCCGATCCCGGCCCGCTCCGATACGCCCGCGCACGCGCACTACGATGTCCGCTACGTGGTGCACGCCCGCGGCGCCACCGACTTCGTGGTGAGCGCGGAATCGCTGGCGCTCGCCTGGCGGGACATCCGTGGCCTGCGCGACGACCCCGACACCGATCCGTCGCTGCGGCGGATGGCGGACAAATGGCTGGCGCGGAGCGCGTGAGTGGCCGGGTCGGTGTCGTCCGGGCCCTGGTCGCACTGTTCGGCCTGCATGCGGCCGAGCGGGGCGGGCCGCTGCCGGGCTAGTACAGCACCCGCGTGCGCAGCGTGCCCGGCACGTCGCTCATGGCCGCGCGCAGGCGGATCGCCTGCTCCTGCGAGGCGCTGACGTCGATGACCACGTAGCCCACGTGCGCATCGGTGCGCAGGAACTGGCCGTCGATGTTGATGCCGTGCTGCGAGACGATCTCGTTGATGCGCGACAGCACGCCGGGCACGTTCTGGTGGATGTGCAGCAGGCGGTGGCTGCCGGCGTGCTCGGGCAAGGTCACCTCGGGAAAATTCACCGCCGACACGGTGCTGCCGTTGTCGCTGTAGCGCACCAGCTTGGCCGCCACCTCGATGCCGATGTTGTCCTGCGCTTCCAGCGTGCTGCCGCCCACGTGCGGGGTGAGGATCACGTTGTCCATGCCCAGCAATGGCGACTCGAAGGCATCGCCGTTGCCCTTGGGCTCGAGCGGGAAGACGTCGACCGCCGCGCCACCCACGTGGCCCGAACGCAGCGCGTCGGCCAGCGCCTCGATCACCACCACCGAGCCGCGCGAGGCGTTGATCAGGTGCGCACCCGGGCGCATCAGCGCGAGTTCGCGTTCACCGACGAGCCATTGCGTGCCGGCGGTCTCCGGCACGTGCAGGGTCACGATGTCGGAGCGCGCCAGCAGGTCGTCCAGATCCACCGCGGCGCGTGCGTTGCCCAGCGACAGCTTGGCCTCGATGTCGTGGAACAGCACCTGCATGCCCAGCGATTCCGCCATCACCCCGACCTGCGTGCCGATGTGGCCGTAGCCGACGATGCCGAGCGTCTTGCCGCGCACCTCGTGGCTGCCGGCGGCGGATTTCGACCAGCCGCCGCGGTGGCATTCGGCGCTCTTCCGCGGAATGCCGCGCATCAGCATGATGGCCTCGGCGATCACCAGTTCGGCCACGCTGCGGGTGTTGGAATAGGGCGCGTTGAACACCGGGATGCCGGCCAGTCCGGCGGCCTGCAGGTCGACCTGGTTGGTGCCGATGCAGAAGCAGCCGATCGCCATCAGCCGGCGCGCGTCGGCCAGCACTTCCGCGTCCACTTGCGTGCGCGAACGGATGCCGAGGATGTGCGCGCTGGCCACCTCGGCGCGCAGTTCGGCCTCCGGCAGCGCCTTGGACACGGTGTCGATGCGGCTGTAGCCCGCGGCGCGGAACACGTCCACGGCGCTCTGGCTGACGCCTTCCAGCAGCAGCACGCGGATGTCCTGCTTGGGAAACGAGGTCTTCTGCATGGCTCGGCGTGTGGCGGCGGGCCAGTGTGCCAGAGCGCTCCGCAGCCTCTTGCGAGGGCGTGCCACGGCGCGGCTTGCTGGTGACGGATCCGCAGCGCGGCCGCCGGCAGGCGGCGGGCGTGGCTGCGCGAACGGGTGTTGGCCCCGCGCCCATGCGCCGAGTCGCGCCGCCGCGGCCGGCGACGGTGGACGATGCCGGCGCCGGCCTGTCAGGCTGGCGATCCCCGTCCCACGGTCCCCCCGCGATGCCCGATGCGCGCGTCTCCTCGCTGCAAGCTGCCGTTCCGGGCCTCGTGGTCAAGACCGACCCCCAGGACCTCGAGCACTACGGGCGCGACTGGACCCGGCGCTGGACGCCGGCGCCGCTGGCAATCGCCCTGCCCGGCGACGTCGCGCAGGTGCAGGCCACGGTGCGCTGGGCCGCGGGCGAGGGCGTCGCCCTGGTGCCGTCGGGCGGCCGCACCGGCCTGTCCGGCGGCGCGGTCGCCGCCAACGGCGAACTGGTCCTGAGCCTGGAGCGCATGCAGCGCGTGCTCGGTTTCGACGCCGTCGACCGCACCCTGACCGTGCAGGCCGGTTGCGTGCTGGAAGCGGTGCAAAACGCCGCGCGCGAGCACGGCCTGCAGTACCCGGTCGACTTCGCCGCGCGCGGTTCGTGCTCGATCGGCGGCACCATCGCCACCAATGCCGGCGGCGTCCGGGTGATGCGCTACGGCA
>DATINB010000441.1:0-4014 GCA_035474775.1 Luteimonas sp. | reverse complement strand
CACTTGCCCTTGAGATCGGCGTCGGAGACTTCGACGAACTCGCCGTTCCTGTAGGCAGTGGCCTTGAAGGGTTTGACTTGCGTATTGATGACGGACATTGAGTGCCTCGGGTTGGGGTGGGAGGGGACCGGCATCCGCGGTCTGGACAGCCATCCTAGGCCTGCCCTATCGATCGGTAAAGTTGATTATAGCAATCCTATCGATAGGATAGGACTATTGTCCTGCCGATACCCTGGTGGCTGCCCCAGTTTCGGCGCCGTTCCACCCGGTCTACCGTGGTGCCACGCTCCCCGACATGGACTGCCCATGAGCCTCGCCCTCTCCGATTCCGCCGCCAGCGCGGCCCGCACGATCGCCGACTTCAACTTCCCGACCCCCCCGCTCGCGAAGCCGGCGGAGCAAACGCCGTTCGTCCGCGGCGAAGGCGATGCCCACACGGTCGACCCGAACGACATCAAGCAGGACGGCTACGGCAGCTGCGCCGTGCTGTCGACCCTGCACACCATCGCCCGGCAGGATCCGTCGGTGATCCAGGACATGATCCAGGACAACGGCGACGGCACCTACACGGTGACGTTCCAGGAGCGTGTCGAGGTACTGGGCGTGGAAACGCCGTTCTGGAAGGACGTCGAGGTGACCGTGAGCGGGCCCTTCGACGGCGGGGCCGCCAACCCGGGCGACGTCGGGGCCGGTGGCGCCGAAGTCTGGCCGGCGATCATCGAAGCGGCCTATGCGCAGCAGTACAAGGCCGGCGACACCCAGTACAGCACCGGCGTCCTCCCGGGGGATGTCATGGAGGCGGTCCTCGGTGCCGGGGCCGACACGGTGGGCGCCGGCAGCATCGACGCCGCCGGCATGTCCGCCAAGCTGGCGGACGGCGAGGCCGTGGTGGCCTGGACGCCGCCATTCGAGGATGCCAACGGCAACCCGCTGATGACCCCCGCGCAGACCGCACTGATCAACGAATACGGCATCGCCGGCGGCCACGCCTACGCGGTGAGCGAAATCATCCCCGCCGGTACGTCGTATGTCGACGCCAGCGGCACCTCGATCGTCGCGGCCGAGGACATCGTGGTGCTGGACAACCCATGGGGCTCCAGCGACGTGATGATGCCGTACTCGGACTACCAGACGGTCTACGGGCACGTCAGCAGCGCGCCGACGGACTGATCGTTATCCGATGCGCATCGGCGTCCCGCGGTGGGCGTCGCCCGCGATGCAATCCATGATCAGGAGGGCATGCACATGACGCGCGGATGCAGGAGGCAGGCTGCGGTCTGCATGCAGACCTGTCCGCACGGCCCCCACGGTCGGTGCGTTAGGATCAACCGATGAAGCGCCTGCCGAAGCCGCGAACCCAGATCCGCCAGGCCCGTGCAGGCGGCTTGCCGATCGCACTGCTCGCCGTGTTCGCGGTCGGCTGCGCAGTCGCGGCACCTCCGCCTGTCCCGCCCTCCCCTTCGCCCATGGCCGACCGCATGCACGACGACACCCTCCAGCTCCGCCAGGGCACCACCGGCACCTACCTGGGAAGCCGGCTGGGCTACCTGGGCGGCGACGGCAGCGGAGGCGTCCGCATCGACGTCTGGACCGAGGCCAGTGGCTGGCAGGCGCGGCACGTGCTGCGCCAGGGCGCCATCTTCCCGGCCGGGGGCGGCTTCCTGCGCGTGGATGCGGTCACCCGCGGCGAACCGGCTGGCAGCGTGACACTGGCCGCGGCATCCGACAGCGGTGGCCTGGCGGCGCCGGACGCGACGCAACCGGTGCTGCCGGCTGGCGGCCGCCTCGAGATCGGCGCTGCGCGCATCGAGCTTGCGGCACCGATCGCACCCGATGCCGTGCAGTTGCGCCAGTGGCCGAGGATCCTGCCCCTGGAGCGTACGCCGGCAGCCGAGGTCGAACGGCGCACGCTCCGCGCCGGCGACGTGCTCGCCGTCGGCGAGCGGCGGCTGCGCCTTGTGCGCATCCAGCCGGACGCGGGTGATGTCGGTGGCTTCGCGGTGTTCGCGCTGGATTGACTCCGCGTCACGCGGCCCGGAGCCGCTCGCAGCGGGTTGCCCGCACCAGACAGTTTATTGGGGCCCGGCGGCATCATGCGTGGACACCGGGCCTTCCTGCGCCATCGTCATGTGGTGTGGCGAGGCAGAGGCCTCTGCTCGATCTCAGGCGAACGGATCCTGCAGCACCATGGTGTGGTCGCGGTCCGGCCCGGTGCTGACGATGCTGATCGGGCAGCCCGCCAGTTCCTCCAGCGCACGCAGGTAGGCACGCGCCGCCGGCGGCAGCCTGTCCCACTCGGTGACGCCGTGGGTGTTCTCGCTCCAGCCCGGGAATTCCAGGTACACCGGCTCGCACTCGTCCCAGCCCTGGGCATCCAGCGGTGCGTATTCGGTCTGCTTGCCGCGGTACTTGTAGGCGATGCACATCTTCAGCTTGTCCATGCCGTCCAGCACGTCGAGCTTGGTGATGCACAGGCCGCTGATGCCGTTGATGGCCACCGCGCGCTTGAGCGCGACCAGGTCGATCCAGCCGCAGCGGCGCGGGCGCCCGGTGGTGGCGCCGTATTCCTGGCCCTTGTCGCGCAACGCCTGGCCCACCGCGTCGTCGAGTTCGGTCGGGAACGGGCCGCCGCCGACGCGGGTTGCGTAGGCCTTGGCGATGCCGAGGACGTAGTCGATGGCATCCGCGCCCACGCCGGTGCCGGCGAGTGCGCCACCGACGGTGGTGTTGCTGGAGGTGACGTATGGGTAGGTGCCGTGGTCGATGTCGAGCAGCGAACCCTGCGCCCCTTCGAACAGCACCTTCTTGCCCTGCCTGCGCAGGTCGTGGAGGATGCCCGCCACGTCGGAGACCATCGGCCTGACGTAGTCGCCGAACGCGAGCGCCTCGTCGAGTGTCCGCTGGAAGTCGATGGCGTCGGTACCGAGATAGTTGGTCAGCACGAAGTTGTGGTAATCCAGCGCGGTGCGCAGCAGCTCGCCCAGCTGTTCCGGGTAGTGCAGGTCGGCGACGCGGATGCCGCGGCGCGCCACCTTGTCCTCGTACGCCGGGCCGATACCGCGACCGGTGGTGCCGATGGCCTTGCCGCCGGCCTTCTTCTCGCGCGCCTGGTCGAGGGCGATGTGGTACGGCATGATCAAGGGCGTGGCCGGGCTGATCCTGAGTCGCGAGCGCACCTCCACCCCGGCATCCTCCAGCTCGCCGATCTCCTTCATCAGCGCCGCCGGCGACAGCACCACGCCGTTGCCGATCAGGCACAGCGCGTCCTCGCGCAGGATTCCGGACGGGATCAGGTGCAGCACCGTCTTCCTGCCGTTGATCACCAGCGTGTGGCCGGCGTTGTGGCCGCCCTGGAAACGCACCACCGCACCGATGTCGGTGGTCAGCAGGTCGACGATCTTGCCCTTGCCCTCGTCGCCCCATTGCGCGCCAAGCACCACGACTGACTGACCCATTGCACCGACTCCTGGACTCTGTGCACGGCCCGACGACCGTGCGTGGACCATGCCGGGCGCGACGTCGTCAGGCCCGGGCATGGAAAAAGCCGGCGGGTGGCTCGTGTCGAGCGTCCCGTCCGGCTTTTGTGCATTCTCCGGGTTTTTCGATGGCGGGGCCACCCCGCCGGGCGCAGCCGCCTGGCCCGGCCTGGCGGCACGCCGGGCTGCAGGCCGCGGCCTGCCTGCGTCAGCGCTCGTTGCGCATGTACTGCAGGAACGGGTCGTCGCGCTCCAGCACGATCATCGTCTCGCCGTCCGCGAACGAGGCCCGGTAGGCATCCAGGCTGCGCTGGAAGGCGAAGAACCCCGGATCGCGGCCAGCCGCCGCACCATAGATGCGCGCGGCTTCGGCATCGCCCTCGCCGCGCAGCTTCTGCGCGTCGCGCTCGGCCTCGGCCAGCAGCACGGTCTGCTCGCGGTCGGCCTGCGCACGCACGATGCGCGCCTGCTCCTCGCCCTCGGCACGCAGTGCGCTGGCGACCTGCTTGCGCTCGGCGCGCATGCGCTCGTAGACCTG
>DATINB010000440.1:0-4181 GCA_035474775.1 Luteimonas sp. | reverse complement strand
GTCACCGGTTTCGACGACATCGCCGAAGCCGCGTTCGCCTCGCCACCGCTGACCACCATCGCCACCGATCCGCGCGCCCGTGGCCTGCAGGCCGCGCGACTCGTGCTCGCGCGCTTGCGCGGTGCGCTGCCCGACTCGCCCCACACCACCATCGCCCCCGTTGCGCTGCAGATCCGTGCCAGCACGGCCGCCGCGCCCGACACCGCATTCCCATCGCCCGCCCGGGCCCGAGGTAGCGCCGCATGAATCCGTCCAGCCGCACGATGTCCAATCCCGCCGCGATCGCGGTGGTCAGCCTGATCTTCTTCACCTGGGGCGGCCTGACCAGCCTCAACGACGTGCTGATCCCGCACCTGAAAGCGGTGTTCTCGATGAACTACGCGCAGGCGATGCTGATCCAGTTCACGTTCTTCGGCGCGTACTTCCTGATGTCGCTGCCGTCGGGCGCGGTGATCGCGCGCATCGGCTACAAGGCCGGCATCGTGGTCGGCCTGGTGATCGCGGCGGTCGGAGCGGCGCTGTTCTACCCGGCGGCACGGTTGCCGTCGTACCCGCTGTTCCTGATGGCGTTGTTCGTATTGGCGTCCGGCATCACCCTGCTGCAGGTGGCCGCCAATCCGTACATCAGCCTGCTGGGCGATCCGGCCACCTCGCACAGCCGGCTCAACCTGGCGCAGGCGTTGAACTCCCTGGGCACCACCGTGTTTCCGCTGGTGATCGGGCCGCTGATCCTGGCCGGCGCCGTGCTGGGCGCCGGCGAGCTCGCGACGATGCCCGCCCCCGAACAGGCCGCCTACCGCGCGCAGGAGGCCGGCGCCGTGCAGGTGCCCTACCTGATGCTTGCGGGCGGCCTGCTGCTGCTGGCGGTGTTCGTGCTGCTGATGCGCATCCCGTCGCTGCGCGAGGCCACCGACGCCGGCGTGGCACGCGCGCACACGTACGGCGAGGCGCTGGGCCACGCGCGCCTGCGCTGGGGTGTGCTGGCGATCTTCCTGTACGTGGGCGCCGAGGTCTCGATCGGGAGCTTCCTGATCAACTACATGGCCGAGCCCGGCATCGGCGGCCTGGCCGAAGCGGACGCCGCGCGTTACCTGGCGTTCTATTGGGGCGGCGCCATGGTCGGCCGCTTCATCGGCGCGGCGCTGATGACGCGGCTGGACGCACGCCGGCTGTTGGGTGGCTGCGCGGTGGTGGCCTGCGCACTGCTGGCGACCACCATGGTGAGCGGCGGCCATGTCGCCATGTGGGCGGCGCTCGCCATCGGCCTGTTCAACTCGATCATGTTCCCGACCATCTTCACCACCGCCATCGAGCGCCTGGGCACGCTGACCAGCAAGGCGTCCAGCCTGCTGGTGATGGCAATCGTGGGTGGCGCCATCGTGCCGCTGGCGCAGGGCGCGCTGGCCGACCGCATCGGCATCCAGCACGCGTTCGTCATTCCGCTGGCGTGCTACGCCTACATCGCCTGGTATGGCTGGCGCGGCTCTCGGCTGTCGGCCTCGGAACAGTCCACGCCGTTGACGACGCCGCCTGCAACGGCGACGCCGGCGCTGCATTGATGGCGCAAGCGCGCGCCGGGGTCGCGTGCTTCGGCGAGGCACTCATCGATTTCCTCGCGCGACCGCCGACGCCATCCGTTGCCGGCGACGCGCACGCATCGGGTCCGCCAATCAAGACCGGCGACGCGCGCGAGCCCAGCGCACCTCCGGTGTTCCTGGCCCAGCCAGGCGGCGCTCCGGCGAACGTGGCCGTTGGCGTGGCCCGGCTCGGCGGTGATGCGCGCTTCATCGGCATGCTGGCACGCGACCTGTTCGGCGACCAGCTGCTGGCGGCGCTGCAGGCGCACGGCGTCGACGTGGCGCAGGTGCGCCGGACCGGCCAGGCGCCGACCGCGCTGGCCTTCGTGTCGCTGGACGCGGCCGGCGAGCGCGCGTTCGCCTTCTACCGCCCACCTGCTGCGGACCTGCTGTTCCGTGCCGCCGACTTCGAGGCCGCGGCGTTCGAGCGGCTGGCGGTGTTCCACGCATGCTCCAACAGCCTCACCGATCCGGCGATCGCCGAGGCCACCCTGCACGGGCTAGCGCTGGCCGCTGCGCACGGCGTGCTGGTCAGCGTGGACCTCAACCTGCGCCCCGCGCTGTGGCCGCGCGACGTGGATCCGTTGCCGGTGGCGTGGCGTGCACTGGCCCACGCGCACCTGGTCAAGCTCAGCCGCGGGGAGCTGGCGTTCCTGGCCGATGGCGGTCCCGAGGCGGCAGCGATCGCGCGGCTGTTCGCGCAGGCGACCCGGGTGCTGGTGGTCACCGACGGCGCAGCGCCCGTGCGCTGGTGGACACGTGCCGCGCACGGCAGTGCGCCGACGTTCCCGGTGAATGCGGTGGACACCACCGCGGCCGGCGACGCCTTCGTCGCCGCGTTGTTGTGGCGGCTGGTGCTGGGCGGCATCGGCGTGGACACGCTGGCGCAGGCGTTCGAGGCACCGGACCTGCGCGACGACCTGTTGCGACACGCGGCGGCTGCCGGCGCGCTCGCCACCACCCGCCACGGCGCCTTCGACGCCATGCCGGAAGCCGCGGCCCTGCGCACCCTGCTGGATGCAGACGCATGAACCTGCCCGCCGGTCCCACGCCCGACTTCACCGATGCCCAGGTGCTGCGCTCCCACATCGCCGACACGATGGCGTTCTACCACCCGCGCGCGCTCGATCCCGCCGGCGGCTTCTTCCAGTACTTCCGCGACGACGGCACGGTGTACGACGCCGCGCACCGTCACCTGGTCAGCAGCACGCGCTTCGTCTACGGGTACGCGCTGGCTTCGATCGAGTTCGCCAACGGCCCGCTCGCGGAGGGCTATCGCGATGCCACCGCGCACGGGCTGCGCTACCTGCGCGACGTGCACCGCGACCCTGCCACTGGCGGCTATGCCTGGACCGTACGCGACGGCGCAGCCGAGGACCGCACCCAGCACACCTATGGCCTCGCCTTCGTGCTGCTGGCCTATGCAAGCGCCCGCAAGGCCGGGCACGACACCGCCACATGGATGGACGAGACCTGGGACCTGCTGGAAGCCCATGCGTGGGATGCCGCATCCGGCCTCTACCGCGACGAAGCCGACGCCGGCTGGCACTACACCGGCTACCGCGGCCAGAACGCCAACATGCACCTGTGCGAGGCCCTGCTGGCAGCGCATGAAGCCGGTGGCGACTCGCGCTACCTGTCGCGCGCCCTGCTGCTGGCCGACCACATGACGGGGCGCCAGGCCGCGCTGGCCGGCGGGCTGGTCTGGGAGCACTACCGCGAAGACTGGTCGGTGGACTGGGATTACCATCGCGACGATCCGAAGCACCTGTTCCGGCCGTGGGGGTTCCAGCCCGGGCACCAGGTGGAGTGGAGCAAGCTGCTGCTGTCGCTGCGCACGCACCTGGGTGATGCCGCACCGGGCTGGCTGCTGCCGACCGCGCGCCGCCTCTACGACACGGCGCTGGCACATGGGTGGGACGCGGAGCACGGCGGCATCGTCTACGGCTTTGCACCGGAAACGTTGCGCGATGCCTCGCCGGCGCCCGGGGCGGCACCGCCGGATCCCGACGCGGACCCGATGTTCTTGTGCGACCACGACAAGTACTTCTGGGTCCAGGCCGAAGCCATCGCCGCCGCCTGGCGCCTGCACGACGCCACCGGCGATGCGCGCTACCGCGACGATTACCTGCGCCTGTGGGACTACGCGTGGCGTCATTTCGTGGATCACCGCCACGGCGCGTGGTATCGCATCCTCGACCGCCGCAACCGCCGCCACGACGACCTCAAGAGCCCGGCCGGCAAGACCGACTACCACACCATGGGCGCCTGCCACGACGTGCTTGCGGTGATGCGTCGTCCACCCGACCAACGGAGCCCGACATGAGTCATGCATCCGCACGCGCATCCCTGGACGCGGGCCGCACGCCAAGCCGCCACACGCGTTGGCGGTCCTGCGCGCCTCGGCACGGCACTGCCGTGTCCGCCGCATGCGCCGGGCTGCTCGCGCTGCTGCTGGGCGGGTGTGCGACGGCGCCGGTGGCCGGCCCGGGCACGCGAGCAGGCACGGACGACCCGGGTCCCACGGCCCCGGTGCGCATCGACGCCGCCGCCCAACGCCGGCTCGACGCCAACGGCACCGACGCGGGGATGGCCGCCAGGGTC
>DATINB010000439.1:0-3952 GCA_035474775.1 Luteimonas sp. | reverse complement strand
AGCTGCAGGCGCTGGAGCGTGAAATGGGCATGCGACTGCTGGAGCGCAGCGGTCGGCGGCTGGTGCCCACCCGGGAGGGTCAGGCGCTGTACGAGCTGGCGCGCCCGCTCGTGGAGGGCATCGACGGCCTGGACGGAGCCTTCAGGGCGCAGGTGAGCGGCCTCGGTGGCGGCGAGCTGCACGTGGCTGCCGGAAGTTCCACCATCCTCTACCTGCTGCCACGGATCGTGGCCGCCTTCCGTGCCGCGCACCCGGGCGTGCAGCTCACCCTGCACAACGTGACGGGGGCCGGGGGGCTGGGACTGCTGCGCAGTGGTGAAGTCGACCTGGCAGTGGGCTCGATGCTGGATGTCCCGTCCGACCTCAGCTACGCACCGGCGTTCCAGTTCGAGCCGATGCTGATCACGCCCGTCGGCCATCCCCTGGCCACCGGATCCACGATCGCGCTGCAGGACCTGTCTCCGTACGGGCTGATCCTGCCGCCGAAGCGCCTGACCACCTACCGGCTGGTCGACCTGGTGTTCCAGCAGAACCGCGTGCCCTACACCGTGGCGCTGGAGGTCGGCGGCTGGGAAATCATCAAGCAGTACGTCGCCATGGGCCTGGGCATCAGCATCGTGACCTCGATCTGCCTGACCCAGGCCGACCGCGAACGATTGGCGGCGCGGCCCATGGGCCGCTACTTCCCGGCCCGCAGTTATGGCGTCCTGATGCGGCGCGGCAAGGTGCTGTCGCCCCAGGCCCGTGCCTTCGTCGACCTGGTGCCGCCGGCGCTGCCGCCCGCTTCGCCCGGCGGTGGCGCCGGGACCCGCCGCGACCACTCCGAGCGCTGACGGGCCGGCGGGCGGCGGGGATCCGTGCGTCCGCCGCGGGGGCGGCGTGGTCAGACCGTGCCGCGGTTCCTGCCCTGCCATGGCCGGTACCACTCGCGCAGCTCGGCCATGTCGGCGGCCAGGTCGGCGGTGGGGTGGAACAGCGGGCCGAAGCCGACGATGCGATCGGGATAGTGGAAGTACATCCGGAGCACCGGCACGTCCGCGGCGCGGGCGATCTTCCAGAACCCCGTCTTCCAGCGTTCGACGTGGCGGCGCGTGCCCTCCGGCGCCAGCCCGTACCAGAAGCGGTCGCTGCCGTGGATCAGCGCCGCCGCCTGCTCGACGACGCCGCGCGGGTCCGCACGGTCGACCGGAATCACCCCCAGCCGCCTGAGCAGCAACCCCAGGCCGGGGACGCGGAACAGCGAGTCCTTGCCGAGCACGCGGATGTCCACGCCGAGTGCGATCTTGGCCGCGAACCCCCACACGCCATCCCAGTTGGACGAATGCGGCGCGCCGATCATCACCAGCCGCGGCAGGTCCGGCAGCTCACCCACGATGCGCCAGCCGCCCAGGCGCAGCACGCTGCGGCCGAACCAGCGCGAGAACGGCGTGCTGCGACCACGCGGCACGTTCGGGGGCACCGGCAGCACGATGGCGTCAGGACGGTCGATCATTGGGGCCCCGTGGCGCCGCGTCAGTCCCAGTCCCGGGTCGCGCGGCCGCGCTTGATGGTACTGCGTTCGCGCTTGGCGCCCAGCCGACGTTCGCGGGCGCCGCGGGTGGGGCGGGTGGCCACGCGGGCCTTCGGCTCGTGCAGGCCGGCGGCGATGAACACCGCAAGCCGCTCGCGCGCGTCCTGGCGGTTGCGCTCCTGGGTGCGGAAACGCTGCGCACTGATCACCAGCACGCCATCGTCGGTGATGCGGCGGTCGCGTCGCGCCAGCAGCCGCGTGCGCACCGCCTCGCTCAACGACGGGGAGCCGGCGATGTCGAAGCGCAACTCGACTGCGGTCGATACCTTGTTGACGTTCTGGCCACCGGGACCGGATGCCCGCACGAACCGTTCGACGAGTTCGTCCTCGGGAACGGCGAGCGCAGCGGGTACGGCGTCGGAAGCGGCGGTCATGGCGGCGGCATTGTACGGAGCGCCGCGCGGATCGCGTCGTGGCCGGTGCGCCGACCGGCGCGAGGCAACGGCGGATGACTCGCTGAAGGTCGCGCCGGCGGCGCTGGCGGCACCGGTGGCGGCGGCGACGCGACGACGGTGGCGGCGACGGTCGTGCCGGTCATGCGCGTGCCGGGTGCCGCTCCGTGGCCGGGGGCAGCGCCGGGTGCGGGTCCGCGAACAGGCGCAGCACGCGGGAGAACGCCGCATCGACCGGCGCCTCCACCCGCAGCCCGGTGCCGGTGACCGGGTGCGCGAACGCCAGCGCCTGGGCATGCAGCAGCATGCGGTGGATCCCGAGCATGCGGAAGCTGCGGTTGTGGCGTCCGTCGCCATGGCTGGTGTCGCCGATCAGATGGTGCGACAGATGCTTGAGGTGGCGGCGGATCTGGCGAAACCGCCCGGTCTGCGGGGACGCGCGCAGCAGCGCGTAGCGCGAGGTCTCGAAGCCGGCCGAGGGCAGCGCCAGCTCGGTCATGGCCAGCCGCTCGAAGACGGTGACCGCCGCCTTCTTCAGCGGCTTGCCCGGCCCGCCGTCGAGCGGGTGGTCGACGGTGAAGTGCGGCTCGGCCGGCCAGCCCCGACAGACCGCGAGGTAGTGCTTGGCGACCGCCCCGGCCATCATCGCCTTGCCGAGTGCCGATGCCGACTCGCGGTCGAATGCCAGCAGCAGACAGCCGCTGGTGGCGCGGTCGAGGCGATGCACCAGGAACACCGGCCGACCGAACTGCGCGCGCAGGCGGTCGGCGGCGAAATCGGTTTCGCCACGGGCCAGCGCGCTGTCGTGGACCATCAGTCCGGCCGGCTTGTCGACTACCGCGATGTGGTCGTCCACGTGCAGGACAGGCAGGTGCAGGGGTGCATCCGCCGGGGCGGTTCGCCCCGCGGCCGCCGCGCCGTCGGCCGGGTCCGGCGCGGTTATCGCCGTGGCCAGGCGGCGATCAGCGCCCACGCGCCCCCGAGCCCGGCCATCCAGGCCGCCGCCGGCACCGACAGCAGGTGCGGCCCGCCGGCCTCGAAGCCATACAGCACCGTGGCGACCACCAGCAGGCCGACCCCGAGGATCGCCGAGACCGTGCGCCGCTGCATCGCCTTCATGGCCAGCACCAGCTCACTGAGATCCTTCGACCGCAGCGCGAGCTCGTGCCGCCCTTCCACCTGCTGGGTGAGCCATGCGTGCAGCAGGCGCGGCATGTCCGGTGCATGGGTGATCATTTCCGGGAGCCGCTTGCGGAACTCACTGGCCAGGCGCTGCGGGCTGTAGCGCTCCACCAGGATGCGCTCCAGCACCGGGCGCGCCACTGCCCAGATGTCCAGCTTGGGATCCAGCAGCCGTCCGACGCCCTCGATGTTGAGCAGCGTCTTCTGCAGCAGGATGAGTTGCGGCTGCAGGGTCAGCTCATAGCGCTGCGCCACGCGGAACAGCTTGACCAGCACCTCGGCCAGCGAGATCTCCGACAGCGGGCGGGTGAAGTACGGCTCGCACACCGAGCGCGCGGCGGCCTCCAGCTCGTCGATGCGGATGGTCGAGGGCATCCACCCGGCCTGGACATGCAGCTCCGCGATGCGCCGGTAGTCGCGGTTGAAGATCGCCATGAAGTTCTCGGCGAGGTAGTACTGGTCCTCGCTGGAGAGCTGGCCCATGATTCCGAAATCCAGCGCGATGAACCGCGGATTCGCGCGTCGCGCCGGGTCGGCGTCGACCCAGATGTTGCCGGCATGCGCATCGGCGTGGAAGAAGTTGTCGCGGAACACCTGCGTGTAGAACACGCGCACGCCCTTGGCGGCCAGCGCGCGGCGGTCGATGCCGGCGGCGTCCAGGGCCTCGATGTCGTCGCTGGGGATCCCGCGCACCCGCTCCAGGGTCAGCACGTCGCCGGCGCTGTGGCTCCAGATCGGCTCCGGCACGTAGAGGTCGTCGGAGCCCTGCCAGAACCGCCGCAGCACGGAGGCATTGGCCCCCTCGCGT
>DATINB010000438.1:0-5847 GCA_035474775.1 Luteimonas sp. | reverse complement strand
GCTCGGCTAGAATTGCCACCTCAAGGCCAGTCCGGCCGCAGGAACGAATGCATGAGCATCAAGAGCGACCGCTGGATCCGCCGCATGTCCGAGCAGCACGGCATGATCGCGCCCTACGAATCGGGCCAGGTGAAGCAGGTCAACGGCGAGCGCATCGTCAGCTACGGCACCTCCAGCTACGGCTACGACGTGCGCTGCTCGCGCGAGTTCAAGGTGTTCACCAACATCAATTCGACCATCGTCGATCCCAAGCATTTCGACCCGGGCAGCTTCGTCGACATCGAAGCCGACCAGTGCATCATCCCGCCCAATTCGTTCGCCCTGGCACGCACGGTCGAGTACTTCCGGATCCCGCGCGACACGCTGGTGGTGTGCCTGGGCAAGAGCACGTACGCCCGCTGCGGGATCATCGTCAACGTGACGCCGCTGGAACCGGAGTGGGAAGGCCACGTCACCCTGGAATTCAGCAACACCACGCCGCTGCCGGCGCGCATCTACGCCAACGAGGGCGTGGCGCAGATGCTGTTCTTCCAGGCCGCGCCCGACGACGTCTGCGAGACCTCGTACCGGGATCGTGGTGGCAAGTACCAGGGGCAGACCGGGGTGACCCTGCCGCGCACCTGAGTGCCGCTCAGGCGTCGAGCAGCGCCCGCAGCCTCGACACCATCGAATCGCGCGCGTCGCGGGCATAGGGCTGCATCGGCAGTCGGCCCCAGACCGGCGCCGGCCAGGCGGCATCGGCGACGAACCGGGCCACCACGTGCACGTGCAGCTGCTCGACCACGTTGCCCAGCGATGCCACGTTGAGCTTGTCCGGCGCGACCAGCCGCCGCAGCAGGCGTGCCGCCTGGTCGGTCTCGGCGCCGAGCTGCACGCGCAACGCGGGATCGAGGTCGATCAGTTCGCGCGCACCGGCGATGCGCGGCACCAGCACCAGCCACGGGTACTGCGCGTCGTCCATCAAGCGCAACTCGCAGAGGGTGAGCGATTCCACCGGATGGCTGTCGGCGGCGATCCGCTCGTCCAGCGCGAAGGCGGGCGCTGCCGGGTCGGCAGCCGCCATCAGCGCGCCGGACCGGGTTCGCCGTCGGCGTCGAGGGCGTGTTCGAAGAATGTCAGCGTGCGTGCGTGGGCCAGCCGGGCGCTCGCCGCGTCGTAGTGCTCGGGATCGACATCGCGGTTGAAGCCATGGCCGGCGGCGTAGACATGCACGGTCGCGTCCGGCTTGCGCTGGCGGTGCTGCTCGACATCCGCTGCCGGGATGCCATGGTCGCGCGAACCGAAATGGAACAGCATCGGCGCGCGGAGCGGCTCCTCCAGCAGCGGCACCGTGCGTGCGCCGTAGTAGCTGACCGCAGGCATCCCCAGCCGCGTATTGGCCAGGAACGCCACGCTGCCGCCCCAGCAGAACCCCACCGCCCCGACGGCGCCGGGCGCGTCCCCGGCCCCGTGCTGGGCCGGCAGCAGTGCGCACAGCACGCGCGCCGCGGCCGCCACCACCTCCACCGCGCGTTCCATCCCGAGCGACGTGGCCAGAGCGCGGCCGGCTTCGAATCCGGCCTGGCCGTAGTCCAGCTCCACGTCGCGTTCCACCGGGTCGAACAGCGCCGGGGCGAGCGCCAGGTAGCCGTCCGCCGCGTACTGTTCGGCCACCGCGCGCATGTGCGCGTTGACCCCGAAGATCTCCTGGATGACGACCAGCGCACCGCGCGCGGGACCATCGGGTTCGGCCAGCCAGCCACCGACCGCGCCGATGCCGGGAACCTGGATGACGGTGCGTGTGCCCATGGGCGGTCTCCGGGTGGGGGGAGGGCGATTCTAGCCCCCCGCTATACTGCGCCGCCGGGGGTCCGCGAACGCCGCGGGTCCTCCGTACAGCACAGGCCGTCACCCGCATGTCCGTATCCGCGCCGCCCGTCGCCGCGCCCCGCGTCGGCTTCGTCAGCCTCGGCTGTCCCAAGGCCCTGGTCGACTCGGAACGCATCCTCACGCAGCTGCGCGTCGAGGGCTACGACATCGTGCAGAGCTACGACGACGCCGACGTCGTCGTCGTCAACACCTGCGGCTTCATCGATTCCGCCGTGGCCGAGTCGCTCGACGCGATCGGCGAGGCGATCGCCGAGAACGGCCGCGTCATCGTCACCGGCTGCCTCGGCAAGCGCGCCGAGGTGATCCGCGAGGCACACCCGGGGGTGCTGTCGATCAGCGGGCCGCAGGACTACGCCAGCGTGATGTCGGCGGTGCACCTGGCGGTACCGCCGCGGCACGACCCGTTCATGGACCTGGTGCCGCGTCGCATCGCCGACGACGACGTGGGCATCAAGCTCACGCCCAAGCACTATGCGTACCTGAAGATCTCGGAGGGCTGCAACCACCGTTGCAGCTTCTGCATCATCCCGTCGATGCGCGGCGACCTGGTCTCGCGCCCCGTGGACGAGGTGCTGCGCGAGGCCGAGCGGCTGGTGCGCGGCGGGGTGCGCGAACTGCTGGTGGTCTCGCAGGACACCTCGGCCTACGGCGTCGACCTGCGCTACGCCGAACGTGAATGGCGCGGCCGCGCCTGGCAGACGCGCATGCGCGCGCTCTGCGAGGGGCTCGCCGAGCTGCAGGTGTGGACGCGTCTCCATTACGTGTATCCGTACCCGCACGTGGACGACACCATCCCGCTGATGGCGCAGTCGCATGCCGACGGCATGCCGAAGCTGCTGCCGTACCTCGACATCCCGTTCCAGCACGCCAGCCCGCGCATCCTCAAGCTGATGAAGCGGCCCGGCGCGGTCGAACGCACCCTCGAGCGCATCCAGCGCTGGCGCGCGGCGTGCCCGGACATCACCATCCGCAGCACCTTCATCGTCGGCTTCCCTGGCGAAACGGATGCCGAGTTCGAGGAACTGCTGGAGTTCCTCGAGGTCGCGCAGCTGGACCGGGTGGGTGCGTTCGCGTACTCGCCGGTCGACGGCGCGACCGCGAACCTGCTGCCCGATCCGGTCCCGGAGGCGGTGCGGCAGGAGCGGCTGGCGCGTTTCATGGCGGTGCAGGCCGACATCAGTGCGGCGCGGCTGGAGGCGAAGGTGGGCACGGTGCAGACCTGCCTCGTCGACGCCATCGACGGGGAGCTCGCCATCGCGCGGTCGATGGCCGATGCGCCCGAAATCGACGGACTGGTGCAGATCCAGAATGGTCGTGCCGCGGGCTGCGTGCCGGGCGAGTTCGTCGAGGTCACCATCTTCGGCAGCGACGAGCACGACCTGTACGGCGAGGTCGAGAGCGACGCGATCTGAGTGGTGCGCGCGACTACTGCGGCTCGGGCGCCTGCTGGCGCGTGTCCCGGCCGTCATAAGCGACCCGGGTCACCGTTCCCCGGGCCGGGCCCCGCGGCAGAGCCGCCTCCACCGCGTCCCCGGCACGCTTGCCGAGCAGTGCGCGGGCCAACGGGGAATCGATGCTGATCCAGCCTCGCCGCGCGTCGGTCTCGTCGGGACCCACGATGCGGTAGCGGACAGTCGCGTCGCCCGGCGACCCGGTGTCCAGTTCCACCTCGACATGTGCACCGAAGTACACCGCGGCCGGGTCGGAGGGCGGCGTGTCGACGATGCGCAGGCTCTCCAGGCGCTTGCCGAGGTAGCGCACGCGGCGGTCGATCTCGCCCAGCTGCTTCTTGCGGTAGGTGTACTCCGCATTCTCGGAACGGTCACCCTCGGCGGCGGCGTCGGCCAGCGCGCGGACCACCTCGGGCCGTCGCCGGCGCCAGAGGTCGTCCAGTTCGCCCTTGAGGCGTGCCTGGCCTTCCGGGGTGATCAACGCGGTGCCCGGCTGCGACGGCGCCCGCCAGCGCGACATCGGCCGGCCTACTCGGACGCGCGACGCAGGACCGCGGTGCCCCCGCTCTCGCGCAGGCTTCCGTCGGCGGCAAGGGCGAACAGGCGATCCGCCGTGGCCTTGTCGTCCGCATCCAGGAGCACGTGCCGGCCGGTGGCATCCACGCTCCAGGTGCCACCGGTCGGCGGCGCTGCGGCGGTGCCCAGCCGGCCCGGTGTCGCCAGCCGGTAGCGACCCTCGGCGCCGACCTCGAGCGACTCCGCGTCGCTGGCGTATCGCCCGGCGAATCGGCGTGCATCGAACGCCGCGTTGCCGGCCGGGGTCGTGGCATCCGCGACCTGCACGGCATCGACTGCCCCGGCCGCGCGATCGGGTTGCAGGTCCGGCATGGGCTCGGGAACCGTGGCGGGTGAGGGTGCCGCGTTCCGGTCAGCGGCTTCGGTGTCCGACGGCGCGGGCTGGCAGGCCCCCAGCGCGCACGCCGCCGCAACCAGGAAAACACGATGTCGGATCATGGGACCTCCGGTGCAGTGGGGACGATGGATGCGGCCGAGGTCGCGGACACGGTCAGGTGCACGTCCCTCACTGGCCGACCCTGCGAAGGACGTGGCCGTCGTCGAAGGGTTTCGGCGCGCTCGCACGCAGGCGCCCAATCCCTGGGCCGGCTCGCTCAGCGACGGCCACTGATGCCCCCGAAGAGTCCGCGCAGGATCTGCCGGCCGATCTGGCTGCCCACCGTGCGCGCGGTCTGCTTGGCCATCGTCTCGACCATGCCCTGGCGTTTCCGGGTTCCAAACACGGCATCCTTCATGGACTGCCCGAAGCCGCCCCCGGGCGCCGCCGCATCGTCGGCAGCCGTGCGTGCGTGCGGGGCCTCGGCCTGTTCGGCGGCGGCATTGGCCTTGGCCGCCAGCATCTCGAACGCGGACTCGCGGTCGATCGCCGTCTCGTACCTGGCGCCGACCGGGCTGCCGGCGCGGATGCGTGCCCGCTCGTCGCTGCTGATCGCGCCCATCCGGCAGCGCGGGGGCGCGATCAGCGTGCGCTCGACGGGCATGGGCACGCCGCGGCTGGTGGCGGTGTCCTGCAGCGTGGACACCAGCGCCTCGCCGGTGCCGAGTTGCGAGATCGCACGCGCCACGTCGAGCGCCGGATTGGCCACGAAGGTCTCGGCGGCCACGCGCACCGCCTTCTGGTCGCGCGGGGTGAACGCACGCAGCGCGTGCTGGACCCGGTTGCCGAGCTGGCCGAGGATGTCGTCGGGTACGTCGTCGGGGAACTGCGAGCAGAAGTACACGCCCACGCCCTTGGAACGGATGAGGCGCACCACCTGCTCGATGCGCTGCTGCAGTGCCGGCGGTGCATCGTCGAACAGCAGGTGTGCTTCGTCGAACACGAACACCAGCTTCGGCTTGTCCAGGTCGCCGACTTCCGGCAGCGACTCGAACAGCTCCGACAGCAGCCACAGCAGGAACGTGGAGTACAGCCGCGGCTTCAGCACCAGCTGCTCGGCGGCCAGGATGCCGATCACGCCGCGTCCGTCGGGCGTGGTGCGCATGAGGTCGGACAGTTCCAGCGCGGGCTCGCCGAAGAATCCCCCGCCGCCCTCCTGGTCCAGGCGCAGCAGGGCGCGCTGGATCGCTCCGATCGAGGGCGCGCTGACCAGGCCGTACGAGGTCGAGATCGCCTTGCGTTCCTCGGCGACCAGCGCAAGCAGGGCGCGCAGGTCGGGGAGGTCGAGCAGCAACAGGCCACGGTCGTCCGCCAGCTTGAAGACGATGTCGAGCACGCCGGACTGGGTGTCGTTGAGTTCCAGCATGCGCGCCAGCAGGGTCGGGCCGATCTCGCTCACGGTGGTGCGCACCGGGTGCCCGGACTTGCCATACAGGTCCCAGAACACCGTGGGGCTGCCTTCCGGGACATGGTCGGCGATGCCCATCTGCGCCAGGCGCGATGCCAGTCCTTCGGACACGCTGCCGGGCATCGCGAGGCCCGCCACGTCGCCCTTGACGTCGGCCATGAACACCG
>DATINB010000437.1:0-4090 GCA_035474775.1 Luteimonas sp. | reverse complement strand
GCTCGCCGGGTTCGATGCGCGGCTGTTCGCCGACCACGCCCTCGCCGCGGACTTCCTCGACCTTGCCGTTGGCGTCGGTGATCAGCCAGCGACGCGACACCAGTTGCGCCGGCAGCTTGCCGAGGTTACGGATGCGGATCGTGTAGGCGAACACGTAGCGGTCGTCCTCGGGCGCGGATTCCTCGTCGAGAAACCGCGTCGCGATCTGGATTTCCAGCGTGTAGTCGGCGGTTTCGTTCATGCGCGCAGTTTAATGCGCAGGCGTGAACGGATGGGCTACGCGACCTCCGTGACGTTGGCGAGGCGGATGAAGTCGGCGACCGCGACCTGCTCCGCGCGCAGTTGCGGGTCGATGCCGGCTGCAGCCAGCTGCGCCGCCGTGCACGTGGATTCGAGCGCCTTGCGGAGCATCTTGCGGCGCTGCCCGAAGGCCGCGCGCACCACGTCGGCGAACCGGCGCGGATCGTCGATGCCGATGCTGGCCGGATCGCGCGGCACCAGGCGCACCACGGCGGAATCGACCTTCGGGGGCGGCCGGAAGGCCCCCGGCCCGACGTCGAACAGCGCGGTGACCTCGCAATACGCCTGCAACATGACCCCGAGGCGGCCGTAGACCTTGCTGCCGGGCGGTGCCGCCATGCGGTCCACCACTTCCTTCTGCAGCATGAAGTGCATGTCGCGGATCGCGGGCGCGTGCGCCACCGCGTGGAACAGGATCGGCGACGAGAGGTTGTAGGGCAGGTTGCCGACCAGGCGGATCGGACCATCGCGGGCCATCACGCCGAGATCGACCGACAGCACGTCGGCCTCGACCAGGGTGAGCATGCCGTGCGCCGCAGCGGCGGCCCGCAGCGGCGCCACCAGGTCGCGGTCGAACTCGATGGCGGTCAGCTCGCCATGGCGGCGCAGCAGCGGCAGCGTCAACGCGCCCTGCCCGGGCCCGATTTCGACCAGGCGGTCGCCCGGCTGCGGGTCCACCGCGAGGATGATGTGGTCGACCACGGCGCGGTCGTGCAGGAAATGCTGCCCGAGCTGTTTCTTGGCCTGTACCCGGAACCCGGCGCCGTCGCGCGCATCGGTGGCCGGGCGCGGGCCCCGGTTCACGCGGTGCGTCCCTGGATGCGGACGCGTGCCAGCGCGGTGCAGGTCTCGATCGCGGCGAACAGGCTGGAGGCATCGGCAGCGCCGGTGCCGGCGAGATCGAGGGCGGTGCCATGGTCGACCGCGACGCGTGGGTACGGCAGGCCGAGGGTCAGGTTGACCGCCTGTTCGAAGCCGCTGAACTTGAGCACCGGCAGCCCCTGGTCGTGGTACATCGCCACCACCGCATCGACGGTTTCGAGCCGCCTCGGCAGGAATGCGGTGTCCGCCGGCAGCGGACCCTCCAGGGTGAGGCCATCGCGGCGCAGCCGGTCGAGGACCGGCGTGATCACTTCGAGTTCCTCGCGACCCAGGTGTCCGTCTTCGCCCGCGTGCGGGTTGAGACCAAGCACCGCGATGCGCGGCACGGCAATGCCGAAATCGAGCCGCAGCGCGGCATCCACGATGCGCAGCGTGCGTTCCAGGGCGTCCGGCGTGATGGCATCGGGCACCGCCCGCAGGGGCAGGTGCGTGGTGACCAGCGCCACCCGCACCACGGCGTTGGCCAGCATCATGACCACCGTGCGGTCGGCGTCCCGCGCGAGCAGCTCGGTGGTGCCGGTGTAGGCGATGCCGCCCGCGTTGATGCTGGCCTTGTGCACCGGGCCGGTGACCATGCCGTCGTAGCGGCCGGATCGGCACCCTGCGGCAGCCTGCAGCAGGGATGCCACCACCGCGGTGGCATTGGCGGGATCGGGCAGCCCCGGCCGCGTCGCTGCAGGGCAGGGGCTGTCGATCAGCACCACCTGGCCGGCATCCGCCGAAGCGTCGCGTGCGGCCGGCACCCGTCCAATGCGCTCGCCTGCCGCCTGCAGCGACGCGAGGTCGCCGATGAAGGTGAGGTCGGCATCCCACTGCCGCGCCAATGCACGGGCGCACAGCTCGGGGCCGATGCCCGCGGGCTCGCCCGGCACCAGCGCGAGCCGGGGCCGCGGCACGTCAGCCTCCCGAGGCGGGCGTCGCGGCCTTGGTGTCCTCTGCGGGGGCGGGCGTCGCCGCGCCGCCGACGCGGATGTCGACGAACGCCTCGCCGCGGATCTCGCGCAGGAACCGGTTCCACTCGTCCTCGAGCTTGCGCTGGCCGATCGTCTCGCGCACCTGGGCGCGACGGTTGTCGTCGCCGGCATCGGCCTGGCGGGTGGCGGTGCGCTGCACCACATGCCAGCCAGCCTGGGTGCGGAACGGCGCCGACACCTGGCCGTCCTCCAGGGTCGCCACTTCAGAGCCGAACTCGGGGCCGAACTGGTCGCGGGTGAACCAGCCCAGATCGCCACCAGCCGCCTTGCTGCTGCTGTCCTCCGAGGATTCACGGGCCACCTCGGCGAAATCGGCGCCGCCGGCGATGCGCGCGCGCAGCGTCTCGATCCGCGCCTTGGCCTTGGCATCGCCTTCGGCGTCGCTGCGGATCAGGATGTGGCGCGCCTGGTACTGCGTGATCATGGCGGCGCTGGCGTCGGCGCCCGCCGTGTCCCGGGTCTCGACCAGCTGCAGCAGCTGGAACCCACTCGGGCCGCGCACCGGGCCGATGACCTCGCCCGCCTTCATGCCGCGCATCATGTTGGCGAACGCGGCCGGGATCTCGTCGATGCTGCGCCAGCCGAGGTCGCCGCCTTCCAGCGCATTCGGACTGTCGGAGTAGCGCACGGCGGCGGCCGCGAATTCGATCTCGCCGCGGTCGAGCAGACCCTTCACGCCGTCGATCTTCTGCTGGCCGACGGCGATCTGTTCCGCGGTCGCGCCTTGCGGGACGCCGACCAGGATATGGGCGAGGCGGTACTGGGTGGTGCTGGCCTGGGTGGCGAGCGCGGTCTCCACTTCCGCATCGCTGACCGTGACCCGGGTCTGCGCGAAGCGCTGGCGCAAGCGTTGCACGAGCAGCTCGTCGCGCAACGTGGACCGGAAGTCCGCATACGTGGCACCGTCGGCGACCACCTGCTGGCGCAACTGGTCGGGCGTGAGGTTGTTCTGCTGGGCGATGCTGGACACCGCGCCGTCGACTTCCTCGTCGCTGACGCGCACGCCGGTGGACGCCGCGCGCGCGGTCTGCAGGCGGACCAGGATCAGGCGCTCGAGGACCTGGCGTTCGAGCACGTCACGCGGCGGAAGCTGCGCCTGTCGGCTGGCGTACTGGTTGAGCACGTTGGCCACCGCGCGATCGAGCTCGCTCCGGAGGATGACGTCCTCGTCGACCACCGCTGCGATGCCGTCGATCGGCTGGGCCGTCTGCGCAAGGACCGGCGCGGTGACCGCCAGCAGCGCGGCAAGGAGAAAGCACAGCAAATTCTTCATGGAAGCGCGCCGGGGATCGAATCGGGGGAGGTGTTCGGTTCGCCGCTGCGCACTTCGGGCGGCGGCACGAGGTAGAGGTCCTCGCGGTAGTAGCCGAGGATAGCACGGCGCAGGCGGCTCTCGGTCTTGGCGCCCACCGACCCCAGGCCCTTGAGCTCGATCTCGATCTGCACCGCATTGTTGAGCTCGCCGATCGGGCTGCGGCGCAGGTAGCGGCGGCCGACCAGGCGCACCGCGAGGCAACAGCTGTCCCACTGCACGCCGGCGATGCCTTCCAGCAGCTGGTGGTCCAGCAGCGAGTAGTAATAGCGTCCGACCACGCTCCAGCTCGGGTTGATCGGGTACAGGAACGAGAAATCGACCTGGCGCAGGATGTCGTTGCGGCTGCCCGGATCGCGCCGGTAGCGGTAGGAGAGGTTGGCGATGCCGTCGTCGCCGATCAGGTAGCGGGTGCGCAGGCTGGCGAGGTCCTCGCTGCGGTCGACCGGGTTCCACTGGTAGGTGGTGCTGACGTTCCAGCGGTCGTTGACGGCGTAGCTGGTGTCCGCGATCCACGCCGATTGCCCACGCTCCAGTGGCGCGGCGCCCGGGGCCAGACCGACGCGCGCGTCGTCGAAATAGCGGATCTGGCCGATGCTCGCCGACAGCTTCTCGCGGCCGT
>DATINB010000436.1:0-5054 GCA_035474775.1 Luteimonas sp. | reverse complement strand
CCGGGCAGCGCAACCGCGGCCGCACCGCGGTCGGCTTGCCCGCAGCCGACGAGGTGCGCCTGTCCAGCCCTGCGCGGGTCGTCTACCCGGATGCGGGCATCACCAAGCGGCAGGTGTTCGACTACTACCGCAGCATGCTCGAGTGGCTCCTGCCGGAGATCGTCGACCGCCCGCTGTCGATCGTGCGCTGCACGCAGGGTGTCGGCCGCCCGTGCTTCTTCCAGAAGCACCACACGCCCGGACTGGAAGGCGTCGGCCATGCCCGGCTGAAGGAGGAGACCGGTACGCAGGGCGACTACCTCGTGGTGCGCGATGAACGATCGATCCTGGAGCTGGTGCAGTTCAACGCCGTGGAACTCCATCCCTGGGGCTCGCACGCGGAGACGCCCGACCGTGCCAACCGCATCGTCTTCGACCTCGACCCCGGCCCGGATGTCGCGTGGTCGGACGTGGTCGATGCGGCGCGCAAGGTGCGCGACCTGTTGACCGGCCTGGGACTGGTCTCGTACGTACGCACCACCGGAGGAAAGGGCCTGCACGTGGTGGTTCCGCTGAACCCGGGCTGCGACTGGTCGCTGGTGAAGCCTTTCGCCCAGGGGTTCGCCACCACCATGGCGCAGGTCGAGCCGTTGAAGTTCGTGGCCACGGCGACCAAGCGGCTCCGCAACGGAAAGATCTTCCTCGACTACCTGCGCAACGGGCGCGGCGCCACCAGCGTGTCGTCGTTCTCCCTGCGTGCGCGCGAAGGCGCGCCGATCGCCATGCCGCTGCGTTGGGACGAACTGGGCCGGATCAAGGGCGGCAACGCGTTCGACATCGAGAGTGGGCCCAGGCGCATGCAGCGCCTCGAGGTGCATCCGTGGGACGGCATCGATGCCGTCGAGCAGGACCTGGAAAAGGTCGGCAAGCTTCTCGAAGGCCATGGAGCGGGGACGCGCAAGCCCCCTGCGAAAACGTCCTGACCCGGCGCGCTCAGCCGGTGTAGAGCCGCTGGCATGCCTCGCACCAGAATGCGCGGCGTGCCGCCTTGCCCAGGTGCTTGCGGTAAGCCAACGGCGTTCCGTCGCGCGGGCAGGTCCGCCTGGTATGCACCTGGTAGTTCTTCTTCAGCACGTAGGCCTTCTTCCAGCGGTAGAAGTCGAAGCTGTACGCCCGCGCCTGCGCCACCAGCTCGCCGAGCTTGCGCGCCGGCAGTCCGCCCACCGTGCTCTCGGGGTGCACGCGGATCCGGTGCAGCACCTCGTTCTTGATGAAGTTGCCGACCCCCGCGAACAGATCCTGGTCGAGCAGTGCATCGGCAACCAGCGTCGCGGGCTGGGCGCGCAGCTTGCGGCGCGCGGCCTTCGCATCCCACTCCGGCGCCATGACATCCGCGCTCCAGTCGTAGCGGTCATCGAGGTCGCCCTCGACGAAGCGGATCGAGCAGGCGTAGACGTTCAGTTCCTCGCCCTTGCTGAAACCGAGCGAGAGCCGCGGCACGCGGTCCGGCTTGCGTTCGTTGATCCGGTAGCTGCCGAACAGCAGGAAGTGGATGCGCACCGAAAAGCCGTCGAACTGCAGGAGGAAGTGCTTGCCCCAGCTGCGCACGGCGATGAGCGTGCGGTTGTGCAGACGGGCCAGATCCTGGGTGGTGTTCCCGGACACGCGCAGGACCTTGCGGCCCGCGAAGGCCGCCGCCTCTTCGCGCAGGATGACGATGGACGGGCCTTCGGGCATCGGCCGAGTATCGGCACGGCCGGTGAGTCGCGCGTCAAGCACGCGCAGGTTGTCGCGTGGTGCCTTCACGGACAGGCGTAGCCGCGGCTGCTATCCCGGCCAGCGGATCCCGAGGAGATGCGCCCGCATGCCGCCCCAAGACGCACCGGGCGCCCGAGTACCCGCATCGCGCACCACGACGCCGCGCGTCCGGGTGGGCACGGCGGGCTGGTCGATCGCAACGGCGCACCGCCCGCTGTTCGGCGACGGCGACAGCCTGCTCGCCCGCTACGCCACCCGCTTCGACGTCGCCGAAATCAATTCGTCGTTCCATCGTCCCCACCAGCGCGCGACCTATGCGCGCTGGGCGGCGACCGTGCCGCCCGGCTTCCGGTTCTCGGCCAAGCTGCCGCGCACCATCACCCATGACCTGCGCCTGCAGGGCGCCGGTCCGACCCTGGATGCCTTCATGGCGCAAGTGGACGGGCTCGGCGCCAAGCTGGGTTGCCTGCTCGTCCAGTTGCCGCCGAGCCTCGTGTTCGATGCCCGCGCAGCCGCCACGTTCTTCGCCATGCTGCGCCGGCGCTTCGATGGTGGCGTGGCCTGCGAACCGCGCCATGCGAGCTGGTTCGGCGCTTCGGCCGATCGACTCTGGGACCGGATGCGCATCGCGCGCGTCGCGGCCGATCCCGCCCCCGTCGCCGGCGCCGGCGCGCCGGGTGGGGACAGGTCGCTGACCTACTGGCGGTGGCATGGTGCACCGCGGGTGTATTACAGCGACTACGCCGACTCCGCGCTGCACTCGCTGGCCCTGGAGGTCCGCGCCGCGACGCCTGCGCGGGGATGCGCCTGGGTGCTCTTCGACAACACGGCGCACGGGTTCGCCACGCCGAACGCCGCCGGGTTCCAGGGCCTCGCCGGGGCACGACGCGCGGGCCCGGTACGTGAGATCGGTCCGGGCCGGCGCGGATGAAGCCGTACCCGGCCAGGGCCGGCGAGAGTGGCGTGACCGCCTACGAGGACATCGAGGGTGGCATCGCCGTGCAGTTCCAGGGCGGCAAGGTCTACGTGTACCGGGAGACGGGTATCGGCACCGACCATCTCGTGCAACTGCGCCGGGCGGCGACGCGGGGGGCAGGCCTGGCGAGCTACATCAGCCGCCACGTGCACGATGGCTACGACGCCATGTACGACTCCGCAGCCGCCTGGCGGAGGGCCAGGCGCTAGCTGCGGTCGACGCGTCGCGCGCCGCCGCCACCGTGGACCGGTCGCGGTCGCGCTCGGGTCTCAACGCTTGTCGTGGCGCTCGTCCTCGTCACCGTCGCTGCGCACGTCGTCGACGAACGAAGGCCCGTCGAACTGGTCGACCGGCTCCTCGGAGAGGCCGGAATCGCGCGGGTCGCCGAGATCGTCGGCGTCCGGATCGACTGCCCGCTGCGCGTCGCGGATCGCTCGCATCCGCGACGGGGCGCGGGTGCCGTCATCCGCCCCGACGGCATCGTCGTCGGCACGTGGACGGTCCGGGTCGGCCGTGTTGTGAGTCATGACATTCTCCAGGTTGCTGCGCGGTTCGCGATGCACGACCTTTCCACCGGCGCCGTGAGCCGCGCGCGAAATGACGCACGGGTGCACAGTCGCCGGCTCCGTCAGGCGCGGGCGACCTCCGGATGGCCTACCCTGACCGCCCCCTTGCGAGGCTGCAGCGATGGCGATGTCCGAAGACGATATCCAGACCGGCTGGATCTACCGCACCAGCAACCTGCAGGAGCGGCTGGTGCTGGGTCGCGACCGCGACCAGCGCGTCGTCTACGTATCGAAGGGCCGCAACCCGGCCGCGCCGTTCCAGAACTGCCACGTGCGCATCACCGGACGGCGTTTCGCCGAACGCGCGATCGGCAAGGTGCGCTGCGTCGACGACGTGTGGCCCTACATCGTCGCCAACAAGGCCACCACGGTGGTGCTGCGCGAACGCCGGACGCCGAAGGAACCGGCCGGTCACAGGATCGGCGAGCCACCCGTCACTGCATAGCGCGCGCCGCTGACGTAGCTGGCCTCGTCCGAGGCCAGGAACACGAACACGGCGGCCACTTCCTTCGGCTGGCCCGGGCGCTTCATCGGCACCTGCGAGCCGAACTTGGCGACCTCCTCCACCGGCATCGTCGACGGGATCAGCGGGGTCCAGATCGGCCCCGGTGCCACCGAGTTCACGCGGATGCCCTGCTCGGCGACCATCGAGGCCAGGCCGCGGGTGAAGTTCACGATGCCGGCCTTCGTCGTCGCGTAGTCGAGCAGCTCCGGCGACGGCGAGGACGCCTGCACCGACGAGGTGTTGATGATGCTGCTGCCGGCGGCCATGTGCGGGAGCGACATCTTGCAGAGCCAGAACAGCACGTAGAGGTTCGTCTTCATCACCCGGTCGAGCTGCTCGGTGGTGATGTCGGCGATCCCTCCGGGCTGGGCCATCTGGTAGGCCGCGTTGTTGACCAGGACGTCGATCCGGCCGAGCTCGGTGACCGTCCGCTCCACGAGCTCGTGACACGCGTCCTCGGTCGTGAGGTCACCGGGCACGAGGACGGCCCTGCGCCCGCTGTCCTCGACCAGCTGCGCGGTGCGTCGCCCGTCGTCCTCCTCCCCCTCGAGGTAGGACAGCACCACGTCGGCACCTTCCCGCGCGAACGCCAGGGCGACCGCGCGACCTATCCCGGAGTCGCCGCCGGTGACGATCGCGACGCGGTCGGTGAGCTTGCCGGTGCCTCGATAGGTCTCCTCCCCGTGGTCCGGCTCGTCGCCCATGTTGCCGGTGACCGACCCGGACGCACCCGGGCCGGGAAGCTGCTCCCCTTCCGTTTCCGGCTGGGGGTGCTTCTCGACAGGGTCGTTGCTGGTGCCGTCGCTGGCCATCTCCGAGACTCCTCCGCTGGTGGCGATCAGCCAGAGCGGTACCCCCGCGCCGGCGCCGGAAACGACGGGTCCGGGGTGCCGTCAGGCGAGGAACATCCGCTACCGTCTCCGGCCATGACGACGCCCTCCTTCGAGCTCGGCCAGGACCACCTCGACCTGCAGCAGTGGGTGCACCAGTTCGCCGCGGACGTCGTACGTCCCGCAGCGGCGGAGTGGGACGAGAAGGAGGAGTTCCCCTGGCCGGTCCTGGAGGAGGCGGCCAAGATCGGTCTGTACTCCGTCGACTTCTTCGCCACCCAGAGCTTCGACGAGACCGGGCTCGGCATCCCGATCACGATGGAGGAGCTGTTCTGGGGGGACGCGGGCATCGGGCTGGCGATCGTCGGCACGACGCTCGCCGCAGCCAGCGTGGCCGCCACCGGCACCGAGTCGCAGGTCGGCGAGTGGGTCCCGCAGAT
>DATINB010000435.1:0-10927 GCA_035474775.1 Luteimonas sp. | reverse complement strand
TTGCGGCTGGCGACCGGCTTGGCGACCTCGTTCCCGGACGTGGCCGGCGCCGAGGGCTTCGATCGCGCGCGCATCGTCGAGACCGGCAACCCCGTACGCCGCGCCATCCTCGATGCGCGCGGCCCGTACCCGCGCTTCGACCCCCACGCACCGTTGCGCCTGCTGGTCGTCGGCGGCAGCCAGAGCGCACGCGTGTTCGCCGATGTCGTGCCGCCGGCACTGCTGCTGTTGCCGCAGGCGGTGCGCCAGCGCTTGCAGGTCGCCTTGCAGATGAAGGGCGACGATGCCGGGGCAGTGGCCGCGCGCCTGCGCGAGGGTGGCATCGATGCCGATGTCCGGCCGTTCTTCGAGGACATGGGCGCGCGCCTGCGGGAGGCGCATCTGGTCATCACCCGCGCCGGCGCCACCACGGCGGCCGACCTCCTCACCGTGGGGCGCCCGGCGATCTTCGTGCCCATTCCGCATGGCGGCTCACGCGACGAGCAGCGGCGCAACGCCGAAACGCTGGCGGCAGCGGGCGTGGGCTGGTGCGTCCCCGAGCCGACGCTGGCCGCCGACACCCTGGCGGCGCTGCTCGCCGACCTGCTGGTGTCGCCCACGCGACTGCCCGTGGCGGCCAAGATCGCGGCCTCGATGGGCCGGCCGCAGGCGGCCGCGGCGCTCGCCGACCTGGTCAGCGGGCTGCGGGTTCGGCGATGACGACACGTCGCAGCGCCGACTGCGATGCGCTGGTCATCGGCGGTGGCCACAACGGCCTGGTCTGCGCGGCCTATCTGGCCGCTGCCGGCCTCGCGGTGCGGGTGCTCGAGCGCCGCGGCGTGGTCGGGGGTGCGGCCGTCACCGAGGAGTTCCACCCCGGCTTCCGCAATTCCGTCGCCAGCTACACCGTCAGCCTGCTCAACCCCGCGGTCATCCGCGAGCTGCGCCTCGCCGCGCACGGCCTGCGCGTGGTCGAACGGCCCTATGCCAACTTCCTGCCGCTGCCCGACGGGCGCGCGTTCCGGCTCGGCGGCCCGGGCACGCCGGCCGAAGTGGCCGCCTGGTCGGCACGCGATGCCGCGCGCCTGCCCGACTACCAGGCCATGCTCCAGCGGGTGGTGGCGGTGCTGCGCGAACTCGCGGTGCGCACGCCGCCGAATCTCGGCGACCGCTTCGTGCTGGCCGACTGGATGGCCTCGCTGTCCGCCGCACGGCAGCTGCGCACCCTGGACCTGCGTGGCCGCCGCGACCTCCTGGACCTGTTCACGAAATCCGCCGGCGAGCTGCTCGACCACTGGTTCGAGGGCGAGCCGCTGAAGGCGGCACTCGGCTGGGATTCGGTGGTGGGCAACTTCGCGAGTCCGTACACGCCGGGTTCGGCGTATGTGCTGCTGCACCACGTGTTCGGCGAGGTCAACGGCAACCCGGGCAGCTGGGGCCACGCCATCGGCGGCATGGGCGCGATCAGCCAGGCGATCGCCGCCGAGTGCGCGGCGCGCGGGGTGGTGGTGGAGACGGGTTCCGCGGTGGAGCGCGTGCTGGTGGAGGGCGGCCGGGCGGTCGGGGTCGAGCTGGCCGATGGACGCACGCTGCGGGCAGCGCGCATCGTGTCCAACCTCAATCCGAAGCTGCTCTACCAGCAGCTGATCGGCGAGGCGCACCTCGACGGCGGCACCGTGGAGGGCATGCAACGCTACCGCTGCGCCTCCGGCACCTTCCGCATGAACGTGGCGCTCTCGGAACTGCCGGGCTTCGTTGCCGCACCAGGTACGCAGCTGCAGGCGCACCACCAGAGCGGGATCCTGGTCGGGCCGTCGCTCGCGTACTTCGAGCAGGCCTATTTCGATGCCCGGTCGCGCGAGCACAACCCGGGTTGGGCGCGCCAGCCGATCGTGGAGCTGGTGATCGCATCCACCCTGGATCCGTCGCTGGCGCCGCCGGGCGCACACGTGGCCAGCCTGTTCTGCCAGCACGTCAACCCGGTGCTCGCCGACAGCGGCGAGCCCGCCGGCGGCTGGGACGCGCATCGCGACACGGTGGCGGCGCTGATGATCGAGACCGTGAACGCCGTGGCGCCGAACTTCCGCGCCAGCGTGCTCGGCCACAGCGCGCTGTCGCCGCTCGACCTGGAGCGCACGTTCGGCCTGGTCGGCGGCGACATCTTCCACGGTGCGCTGGGCCCCGACCAGCTGTTCTCGGCCCGTCCGCTCCTTGGGCAGGGCAACTACCGCGGCGCACTCCCGGGGCTGTACCTGTGCGGGTCCGGTACCCATCCGGGCGGCGGGGTCACCGGGTTGCCCGGGCGCAACGCGGCGCGGGAGATCCTGCGCGATTCCGGGTTGCGCGGACCTGGGCGGACCAGGCCGTGAGCGCCGACGCCGCGCCACGGTGGCCTCCCGCCGCTTTCCTGAACTGCTCAGTGTCGTTTTGCAGTGCAGCGTGCAACCGCGATAACGATTCCTTCACGATTGCCCCGCACCCGACGTGGGGGAGGGAGCAAGGCCCGGGACGGTTCGCCGTCCCGGGCTTTTTTCATGGCTGATCCCTCCACCGCGCCGAGCGAGGTCACCGCACGCCTGCTGGCCGCGTTGCCGTCCGGTGCCCGCACCGACCCGGCCGATGCGGCGCGCCTGGAGCGCGTGGCGATGGCCAGCGATTTCGCCATCGACACCTTCCGGCGCGACCCTGGCCTGCTGGCCGAACTGTTCGAGGATCCGTGCGCACCTGCCGGCCTTCCGCCGGTGCTGGATCCGGAGACGCCGGGGGAATGGCCCCGGCTCCTGCGCCGCTACCGCGCCGCCGAGTCCACCCGGCTGGTCTGGCGCGATGTCCTCGGCCACGACAGCGTCGACGAGACACTGGCCGGCAGCACGCGGCTGGCGGATGCCTGCCTGCAGGCCGGCCTGGCTGCCGTGGAAGGCGACATGCGCCGGCGCCACGGCCGCGTGCTGGTCGACGGCCGCGAGGTCCGGCTGGTGGTGTTCGGACTCGGGAAGCTGGGCGGCGGCGAGCTCAACTTCAGTTCCGACGTGGATCTGGTGTACGGCTACGAGTCCGGGGGCCACAGCGACGGCGCGCGGAGCCTGGCCGCGGACGACTATTTCGCGCGGGTGGGGCAGGCGCTGGCGCGATTGCTGGACGAGCCCACCGCCGATGGCTTCTGCCATCGGGTCGACCTGCGCCTGCGCCCCTATGGCAACGCCGGCCGGGTGGCAATGAGCTTCGCCGCGATCGAGCAGTACGCACAGCGCGAAGGCCGCGACTGGGAACGCTACGCCTGGCAGAAGGCGCGCCCGGTGGCCGGCGACGTGGCCGCCGGCGAGCGCCTACTGGTCACGCTGCGCCCGTTCGTTTACCGCCGCTACCTCGACTACGGTGCGCTGGACGGCCTGCGGACCATGAAGTCCGCCATCGCGGCCGAGGTCGCCCGGCAGGACCGCATCGACGACATCAAGCGCGGACCCGGCGGGATCCGCGAGATCGAGTTCTTCGCGCAGGCACTGCAACTGGTGCGTGGCGGCCGCGAGCCGGCATTGCGCGAGCGGCGCCTGCTGCCGGCGCTGGAGGCACTGCGCCGGGCGCGCCACGTCGGCGACGGCACCACCGCGGCGCTGGTGGCGGCATACCGCTTCCTGCGGCGGCTGGAGAACCGCCTGCAGATGGTCGGCGATGCGCAGACGCATGCGCTGCCAGGCTCGGCGAGCGCGCGCGAGCGCCTCGCGCGTGGCCTGGACTACCCCGGATGGCCGCAACTGGCCGCCGAACTCGCCGTGCACCGCGAGGCCGTGGCGACCGAGTTCGCGGCGTTGCTGGCGTTGCCAGGCGCCGCTGCGGCGGTCCCCTCCGACCTGGCCGGCTACTGGCGCGGGCTTCCCGACGATGGCGGAGCGGTGCGACTGGCCGCGGCCGGCTTCGGCGAGGCCGCCGCGGTCGACGCCGTACTGTGCGATTTCGCGCGCTCGCCCAGTGTGCGCGAACTGTCCGACGCGGCGCGCGCGCGACTGGACCGCGTGATGCCGGTCCTGCTGCAGGCGACGGCCACGCTGGCGCAGCCGCACCTGGCGATCCGTCGCCTGCTGGCGTTGCTGCAGAACGTCCTGCGCCGCGCCAGCTACCTGGCGTTGCTGGACGAGCAGCCGGTCGCGCTGGCCCGGCTTGGCGACCTGGTCACGCGCAGTGCGTTCCTCGCCGAGCGGGTGGCCATGCACCCGCTGCTGCTCGACGAACTGCTGGACGCGCGCATCGAAGGCCCGATGCCGGGGCGCGCGGCGCTCGACGCGGAATGCGCCGCCGTGGTGGCGCGCGACACCGAGGCGGCGCTGTACGCGCTCAACGAGATCCGCCAGGCGGCCAGCTTCCGGACCGCGCTGGCGACCCTGGATGGCCGCCAGCGTGCGGTGGACAGCACGCGGCAGCTGGCCTGGCTCGCGGAAGCGGTCGTGGCGGCCGTCGTCGCCATCGCGCGCCGCGAGCTGCACGGCGCGCACGGCGCCATCCCGGAGGCGCGCTTCGCGGTGATCGGCTACGGCAGCCTCGGCGGCAGCGAACTCGGCGTGGGTTCGGACCTCGACCTCGTGTTCCTGTACGACGCACCCGCGCAGTCGATGTCCGACGGTGCCCGCGCGCTCGACGCCGCGCGCTGGCACGCGCGGCTCGCGCAGAAGGTGGTGGCGCTGCTGGGCACGGTCACCGGTGCGGGAAGGCTGTACGACGTGGACATCCGGCTGCGCCCCGACGGCGCCAGCGGGCTGCTGGTGTCGTCGATGGCGAGCTTCGACGACTACCAGCGCGAGCGTGCCTGGACATGGGAGCACCAGGCCCTGGTGCGCGCGCGACCGGTCGCGGGCGACACCGGCCTGTGCGCCGCATTCCAGCGCGTGCGTGACGCGGCGCTGGCGCGGCCGCGCGACGTGGCCGCGCTGCAGCACGATGTCGCGGCGATGCGCGCGAAGATGCGCGCCGAGCTGGATCGATCGTCCGCGGGCCGCTTCGATCTCAAGCAGGGCCGCGGCGGCCTGGTCGACCTGGAATTCCTGGTGCAGATGCTGGTGCTGCGCGAGGCGGCGGCGCATCCGCCGCTGCTTCGCCAGACCTCGACGCCATGCCTGCTGGACGCGCTGGCGGGCGCCGGCGTGCTGGGGACAACGGAAGCCGCGGAGCTGCGCGACGCGCATGCCGCACTGCTGGCGAGCGCCCTGGACTGCACGCTGGACCGGCGCACCCGCGTGGTCGCCGAGAGCGTCGCGCTCGCCCGGCACCGCGCCGCCATCACCGCCGCGCTGGCCGCCCGGGGCCTCGTCGCGGCGACGGATCGAGGGGTGCCGTCAGCAGGCTAGGCGCGCGCGGACCTCTGCGGCGATCCGCGCGGTTTCGAGCAGCGGCTCCACCGCATAGGCCACCAGCGCGTCGTCGAGCGCGCGGATGCGGCCACGTGCACGCAGCGCCTCGACGAAGCGCCGCGGACCGCCGCCGACGCGCTGCGGCTCGGCGACGAAGACCGGGACGGTCGTGGCACAGGCTTCGGAGATCATGTTGACCGAGTCCGCGGTGCACACGATGCGGTCCGCCCAGGCCAGCAGGCCGGGGTAGGGGTTGGCGCCGTCGCGGTGACCGGTCCAGACCACGCCGGGGCAGTCGCGCAGCGCGTCGCGCAGGCGGGCGGCCAGGGCCGGCGGCGTGCGCCGCGAGGTGGTCGCGAGCACGCTGCCGCCGCCTTCGCGCCGGCGCGCCGCCGCCAGGCAGGCCAGCAGTGCACGCAACGACGCCGCGTCGAAGCGCATGTGCGCGCTCGGGCCGCCCACCAGCAGGGCGGTGCGCGGGCGCGGCAGCGCTGCGAACGCGTCGAAACCGGCGCGTGCCCGTGCCAGCCATGCCGCATCCACCGGGTGCAGGCTTCCGAGCAGGGTCAGCACGTTGGCACCGCGCAGGCGGTCGTGCTCCGGCACCACCACCAGGTCCCAGTGGCGGGGATGCAGGCGCGGGTCGAGGATCTGCACGCTGCGCGTGCCGGGCGCCCGCCCGCGTCCGCGCAGCAGCCGCGTGGCGAGCGCGGCCTGGCGTCCGCAGCCGATGGCCAGTGCGGGTGGGTCGCGGCGCACCGTGTCCAGCGACTGCCCGAACGCACCCGAATCGCCAGGCAGCCGGCGTGGCGCCGCCCAGCGCCACGGCGCGCGCGGATCCAGCACGATGGCGTCGGGCGGAGCGCCCAGCGCCGCGGCCAGTGCAGTGGCCTGGCGCGCGTTCCCGGCTCGGCCGTCACTCAGCGCGGCGATGCGCAGGTCCGGCGATGCCGGGCCCGGGAGTGCGCATCCATGAGTGGAATCGCCTCCTCCCATCGTCATCGTTCTGCCCTTGTGACCAACCGTTCCGGCCACATGGCTGTGGCGGGCTCGCGGGGACTCTACACTCCGGTGCTGACGCCAAGCCACGAGGTGCCCCGCGATGCCCGATGCCGTGCCCGATGCCGCGCTCGACCAGCTGTTCCGCAGCGCGCGCACCCACAACGTGCTGGCCGGTGACGTCAGCGACGCCACCCTGCGGGCGCTCTACGACCTGGTGAAGTGGGGCCCGACGGCCGCCAACGGGTCGCCGGCGCGCTTCGTGTTCGTGAAGTCCGCCGCGGCCAAGGCCAGGCTCGCGCCGGCGCTCGACGAAGGCAACCGCGCCAAGACGCTGGCCGCACCGGTCACCGTGATCGTCGGCCACGACGAGGACTTCCACGAGAAACTGCCTGTCCTGTTCCCGCATGCCGATGCCAAGAGCTGGTTCGACGGCCCGCGCGCGGCGCGCGCGCTGCCCGCGATGCGCAACGGCAGCCTGCAGGGCGCCTATCTGATCCTGGCGGCGCGCGCGCTGGGCCTCGACACCGGTCCGATGTCCGGTTTCGACAACGCCGCCGTCGACGCTGCGTTCTTCGCCGGCACTGCGGTCAAGTCGAACTTCCTGGTCAACCTCGGCCACGGCGATCCCGCGCAACTGTTCCCGCGTTCGCCACGGCTGTCCTTCGACGAGGCCGCCCGCATCGAATGAACCCACCCGGGCCCCGGCCCGCCTGCCCACGCCTGCAAGGAACCCGCCATGAAACGCCTCATCCTCGCCACCGCACTGTCGCTGCTCGCCGCCACCGCCACCGCGGCCCCGGTCACCTACCAGATCGATCCCAACCACACCGACGTCATCGCCAGCTGGAGCCATTTCGGGTTCTCCAACCCGGTCGCCCATTTCGGGCAGGTCGACGGCACCATCGTCCATGACGCGGCCAACGTGGGCGCGTCTTCGGTGGAGGTGACCATTCCGCTCGCCGGGCTGGACTCGCACGTGGCCAAGTTCGACGAGCACCTGCGCAGCGCCGATTTCTTCGAGGCCGACAAGTACCCCGAGATCACCTTCAAGAGCACGCGCGTGGAGACGGCCGGCAAGGACAGGCTCAAGGTCACCGGCGATCTCACCGTGAAGGGCAAGACGGTGCCGGCCGTGCTGGACGTGACGATCAACAAGATCGGCGAGCAGCCGATGGCCAAGGTGGCGGCCGCCGGGTTCGATGCCACCACCACCATCAAGCGCAGCGATTTCGGCATGGGCATGGCAGTGCCCAATGTCAGCGACGAGGTGAAGATCCGCATCACCACCGAGGCGCTGGCGCCGAAGGCCAAGGCCGCCGCTGGCAAGTAGGCGGTACGCCGCGGCCATGGGTCGCGGCGGCCCCACCACGCCCCCGCGGTCGCGCGGCGGGCACGGGCCGGCGGCACGCTGCCGGATCCACGCAATCGACGGACTGCCCATGCGCCTGCTTCGCAGCGGCCAGCAGCGGGGCCGGACCACCGCGCCCGGCCTCGACGGCCGGTCGGCCTTTTCCTCGGGGGATCTCCACGACCCGGCGTGGATGGGTTTCGGCGTGCTGCGCGCCTGCCACGAGTACCGCGTCGCCGTGGGTGGCAGGGCGCCACCGCCGGCACGCGCCAACATGGAAATCCTGACCTTCGTGCTCGACGGGACGCTCCGCGATGCGCACGGCGACCTCCACGCGCCGGGCGTTGCATGGGCGGGCGCCGGTGCCGGTACGGAGCTCGACGGATGCCTCGCGGCCGGGGACCGGACGCTGCACGTCCTGCAGGCATGGATCCAGCCCGCGCACGTCAACCTGCCACCGGTCGCTGCCCGGATCGCAGGCACGACGACCGGCGACGGATGGCAGCTGGTCGCGGCACCCGACGGCGCCGGCGGGGCCTTGCCGGTGCGGCAGCAGGCGTGGGCCTGGCGCGGCCGCGTCGCCGACGGGGCCGCGCTGGTCTTCGAGATGCGCGTGGACCGGCGCTACTGGATGCAGGTGGTCGGCGGGGCGCTGCAGTGCGGTGCCGAGCGGTTGCAGGCCGGCGACGCCCTGGCGTGCTACGGCGAGGCCGGTGCCTTGTGCGTGCAGGCCGGGTCCGCGGCCGGGGGCGACGTGCTGCTGTTCGACCTGCCCGGCTGACGGCGCGGGCGGGGACTCGCGGGTAGACTGCAGGCCCGCCCGCCACCGGACCGCCATGCAACCGACCGCACCCGGCACGCCCGCCAACGCGCAGTCCCGCTACGAGGTGCGGCGCACCGAACTGCCGTTGAGCTGCCCCACGCCCGCCATGGCGGTGTGGAACTCGCACCCGCGTGTCTACCTGCCCATCGCGGCCGACGGCGGCGAGGCCGACTGCCCCTACTGCGGCGCGCACTTCGTCCTCGTCGACTGAAGGCGGCGCGCCGGCGATGCGCCGACCGTTGACCGTCCTGCAACTGCTGCCGGCGCTCGAATCCGGCGGCGTAGAACGGTCCACCCTGGAGATCGCACAGGCCCTGGTGCGTCGCGGCGACCGGGCGCTGGTGGTGTCGGCCGGTGGTCGGCTGCTGCCGGCGCTCGAGGCCACCGGCGCCCTGCACGTCGCGCTCGACATCGGGCACAAGTCGCCGGCGACCCTGCGTCACGTCGCCCGCCTGCGCGCGCTGCTGCTGCGTGGCGAGGTCGACATCGTGCATGCGCGCTCGCGGCTGCCCGCGTGGATCGGCTGGCTGGCGCTGCGCGGCCTGCCCGCAGCCCGGCGGCCGCGCTTCGTCACCACGGTGCACGGGCTGAATTCTCCGTCGCGCTACAGCGCCATCCTGGCGCGCGGCGAGCGGGTGATCTGCGTGTCGGCAACCGTGCAGGGATACGTGCGCCACCATTACCCGGGAACCGACCCGACGCGCCTGCGCGTGGTGCCGCGCGGCATCCAACCCGATGATTTTCCCCTTGCGGCAAGGCCGGATGCCGCCGCACGCGCGCGTGCGGCCGCGCAACACCCGGCACTTGCCGGCGACGGGCCGCTGCTGCTGCTGCCCGGTCGCGGCACCCGCCTGAAGGGCCATGCCGACGCGCTCCACCTGCTCGCCCGACTGCGCGCGGACGGCGCCGATGCACGGCTGTGGATGCCGGGCGCACTCGACGGCGCCCGCGCCGCCTACGCCGCCGAATTGCGGGCCGCGGCGCAGGCACTGGGCGTTGCCGACGTCGTGGCGATCACCGAGCCGACATCCGCCATCGCCGCAGCCTATGCCGCATCCGACCTGGTACTGCAGGTGTCGCGCAAGCCGGAAGCGTTCGGGCGCACGGTGATCGAGGCGCTCTCGGTCGGACGCGCCGTGGCCGGCTGGGATCACGGCGGCGTCGGCGAACTGCTCCATGAGCTTTTTCCGGCAGGTGCGGTGGCCCCGTTCGATGCCGAGGCGCTGGCCGGCACGGTGGGCGGGCTCCTGCAACGGCCGCCGATGCTTCCCGTTACGATGCGGACCGCGGCCGGCGCATACACGCTCGCCGCCATGCAGGACGCCACGCTGGCCATCTATGACGAACTCCGCGACGCACCCACCGCTGCCTGACGCGACGCCCGCCGTGGCCGGCTGGCGTTGGGCACCGCACTGGGTGCTCGCGTTCGTTGCCCTGTGGCCGGCGCCGGGCTATGCCGAGGGCGTGATGGTGCTGGGTGCGCTGGCGGCGATCGCCAAGCTGCTGCTGGCGCGCTTCCGGGGTGGCGCGGCGCTGCTGAGCGGCCCGGCGTGGGCGCTGACCTCGGTGCTATTCTTCGCCTACTGGACCCCGCAGCTGCTGTCGGCGTTCGACGCCGTGGACGCCGGCCGCGCCCTGCGCGAATCGCTCGTCGACCTGCGCTACCTGCCGTTCCTGTGGCTGGTCGCGATCGCGGTGGCCGACGGTCCGGGGCAGCGGTTGACCTTCGGCGGCCTGGCCGTGGTGGTCGCGGTGTGGGTCATCGACGCCTTGATGGAGATCTTCTTCGGCACCAGCCCGCTGTTCTGGGGGCTCGATGCCGCGAAACAGGCGATCAGCGGCCGGCCGATGTGCGATCTCGTGGAGGTGGCCGGTGCCGACCGTCTCGGCGGCGTGCTCGGCCCCTGCAACCTCAAGCTGGGCGTGGTGCTGGCCAGCCTGTCGCCGTTCGCGCTGCACGCGGCCACGCAGCGGTTCCAGGTCGGCGGCTGGATCGTCGCCGCCACCGCCATCGGGCTGGTGATCCTGTTCGCCGGCTCCCGCGCGTCGTGGGCCACCTACGCGCTGGTACTGGCGTTGTCCGGCTGGAAGCTGCTGGGCTGGAAGCGGTTGCTCGGCGTGTTCGCGGCCGGCCTGCTCACGCTGGGGTTGCTGAGCCTTGCATCGCCGGAGGTGCGCGAGCGCATCGAACGCACCACCCACGCCATGTCCGCCGACGAGTCCGGCATCGATACCGCCCTGTCGGGGCGGACGCGGATCTGGGGCGCGGCGGTGTGCATGGTGCGCGCGCACCCCGTGAACGGGGTCGGGGCCCGCGGCTTCCGCGAGGCGTTCCCGGCCTGCGATCCGCAACCCGGGTTGGCGCCTGCCTGGGGCAGCGGGCCGGCGCTGCACGCCCACCAGATCGTGCTGGAGATCCTCAGCGAAACCGGCGTG
>DATINB010000434.1:0-2531 GCA_035474775.1 Luteimonas sp. | reverse complement strand
GCTGGAAATCTCCAGGTGCGACTCCCCGGGCACCGGCTCCTCGACGAACACCACCGGCCAACGCGCGGCGATGCGGCTCAGCACGTGCTGCGGCCGCTGATAGACGAAGTCCCAACGCAAGTGTGAAAAGACGATCAAGGTATCCATGGGTTTCCTGCAGCAGGTAAGGGACGATACGGCGCCCTGCGCGGTATCGGCCCGCCTGGCCATCGTTCGCGGGAACGACAGCGCAAGCCGTGTGCCAACGCCGGGGGGAGCGTTTGCGAAGCATTTCGGTAGCGGTCTGCGCCGGGACGCGGATAAAAGCTGCGTCGGACGGAAACTTTTTCAGCACGGGGCGGGGGGCGTTGCCGATGCCAACCCTGCGGCGTGTACAACGCCACAACGTGCTGCTGCGCAGCGTGACGGCGAACTGCGCGAGCGCGCGTTGCACGGCGCAGCGCAGCGGCCTGCGGGATCACGCGCACTTCGCGCAGCGTAGACGCGTGCGTGGCCACGCTCGCCGTCAATCCCGTCGAGGCTCCCTCCATGAAATCCATCCCTGTGCTTGCCGGCGCCCTGCTGGTTGCCTGCACCTCGGCCCATGCACAACAGGGCGACGGCACCGACGAGACCGTGCGCGCGCATGTCTACAAGCCGGCCAAGGTCGAGGCGACCGCGGCACGCGTCGCATCGCTGAAGGCGCCTGCGGGGTTTTCCGTCGCGCCGTTCGCGACCAGCCTCGGCAACGTGCGCATGCTGGCCGTCGCCCCCGACGGCACCGTGTACGCAACGCGGCGCGACGAGGGGGACGTGGTGATGCTGCGCGATGCCGACCGTGACGGGCGCGCCGACGCGGCGCCCGTGGTGGTCGTCAACCGACCGGGCGTGCACGGCATCACCGTCCACGAGGGCCGCCTGTACCTCGTGACCAACAAGGAGATCTTCGTCGGTGCGATCCAGCCCGACGGACGCCCCGCTCCGTTGACCATGCTGCTGGGCGATCTCCCCGATGCCGGACAGCATCCCAACCGCACCCTCGCGTTCGGTCCCGACGGCATGCTGTACGTCAGCGTGGGGTCCACCTGCAACGCGTGCAACGAGAGCAATCCGGAGAACGCCACGTTGCTGCAGGTGTCGCCGGACGGGACCTCGCGCACCATCTTCGCCAGCGGACTGCGCAACACCATCGGCTTCGCGTGGCATCCGCTGACCGGCGAGCTGTGGGGGATGGACCACGGCACCGACTATCTGGGCGACGAGCAGCAGCCCGAAGAGCTCAACCGCATCGAGAAGGGACGCAAGTACGGCTGGCCGCACGTGCATGGCAAGGGTGACCTGCATCCGCAGACCACCCCGCCCGGCGGCATCACCAAGCAGGAATGGAAGCAGCACAGCGAGCCGATGGTGATCGGCTACACCGCGCACGCGGCGCCGATGCAGATGGTCTTCGCCGGAGCCGGTTGGCCGGCGGAGTACCGCAACGATGCATTCGTGGCGATGCGCGGCTCCTGGAACCGCAAGCCGGCGTCGGGCTACGAGTTGGCCCGGGTCGAGTTCGACGACGCCGGGCAACCGGAGCGCATCTCGACCTTCGTCGGAAGCTTCCTGTCCGATGGCGGCAGGACGCATTTCGCGCGGCCCGTGGGGCTGGCGACGATGCCCGACGGGGCCCTGCTGCTCGGCGACGATGCCAACGGCGTGATCTACCGGCTGGCCTACACCGGTGCCGCGGGCGAGGCCCCATCGGCCGGCGCGGGTCCGTCGCTGCCTCCCGCGGGGCCCATGCAGCGGCAGTCGGCGGCAGGCGTCGGGGTGCCGCTCGCCCTGGCCCGCGACGAAACGCGCAGCAGCGGAACGATCGCGGTCTCGGCCCGCTTCAAGGCCAATGCACCCATCCCCGCGCGCCACAGCGAATATGCGGACGGCCTCTCGCCGGCGCTGTCCTGGGCGGCGGTGCCGGGCGCCAGGTCATACGCCATCGTGATGGAGGACCCCGACGCGAAACCGATCACCCCGTTCGTGCACTGGGTGGCCTGGAACATCCCGGCGTCGGTGACCGCCTTGCCCGAGGGCCTCCAGGAGCAGCCACGCCTCGTGCAGCCCGACGGCATGTTGCAGGGGCGTACCAGCCGCGGCTCGGTGGGCTACTACGGTCCGCGTCCGCCGGTGGGCGACCCGCCACACCATTACCACGTCCAGGTCCTGGCACTCGATACCGTGCTCGACGTACCGGCCGGCGCTGATCGCGATCGCGTGCTGGCGGCGGCCAAGGGCCACGTGCTGGCCAGGGGTGAGGTGATCGGAACATACCGCCAGACCGTCAAGCCGCCCAGGTGATCGCGTGTCGCGCCGACACGGCAACCCGCAGAACAGGAGGACCGCATGTCCATCTCGTTGAAACCGCTCGCTGAGCAGGTGATCGTGATCACCGGCGCGTCCAGCGGCATCGGCCTCGCCACCGCCCTGCTCGCCGGGGAACGCGGCGCGCGCCTGGTGCTCGTCGCCCGCAGCGGGTCCACGCTCGATGCCGTCACCGCCGACATGAACGC
>DATINB010000433.1:0-8494 GCA_035474775.1 Luteimonas sp. | reverse complement strand
CAACGGGCCTACGACCTGCTCGTCGACGAGGTCGGCTTCCCGGCCGAGGACATCATCTTCGACCCCAACATCTTCGCGGTCGCCACCGGCATCGAGGAGCACGACAACTACGCCGTCGACTTCATCGAGGCCACGCGGATCATCCGCCAAACTCTGCCGCACTGCCACGTGTCCGGTGGCGTGTCCAACGTGTCGTTCTCCTTCCGCGGCAACGAGCTGGTGCGCGGGGCGATCCACTCCGTGTTCCTGTACCACGCGATCCGCGCCGGCATGGACATGGGCATCGTCAACGCCGGTGCCCTGCCCATCTACGACCAGCTCGACCCGGAACTGCGCGCGCGCGTGGAGGACGTGATCCTCAACCGCCGCCGTGACGGCACCGAGCGCCTGCTGGAGATCGCCGAGCGTTACCGCGGGAAGAAGGGCGAAGCCCGCGTCGAGGACCTCGCCTGGCGGGAGCAGCCGGTGCAGGCGCGCCTCAGCCATGCGCTGGTGCACGGCATCGACCAGTACGTGGAAGCCGACACCGAGGAGGCCCGCCAGCTGTCGACGCGACCGCTGGACGTCATCGAGGGCCCCTTGATGGACGGCATGAACGTGGTCGGCGACCTGTTCGGGGCCGGCAAGATGTTCCTGCCGCAGGTGGTCAAGTCGGCGCGCGTGATGAAGAAGGCGGTGGCCTACCTGCTGCCGTACATCGCCGCCGAAAAACTGCGCACGGGCGAGACCGGGAAGAACAACGGCCGCATCGTCATGGCCACCGTCAAGGGCGACGTGCACGACATCGGCAAGAACATCGTCGGCGTGGTGCTGGCCTGCAACAACTTCGAGGTGATCGACCTGGGCGTGATGGTGTCCGCGCAGACCATCCTCGACCGCGCGCGCGAGGCCAACGCCGACATCATCGGGCTGTCCGGCCTGATCACGCCATCGCTGGAGGAGATGAGCCACGTGGCGCGGGAGATGCAGCGCCAGGGCTTCACCACGCCGCTGATGATCGGCGGCGCCACCACGTCACGCGCGCATACGGCGCTGAAGATCGACCCGCACTACCAGTCGCCGACGGTGTGGGTCAAGGACGCCTCCCGCGCGGTCGGCGTGGCGCAGTCGCTGATCAGCCCGGAACTGCGCACCCGGTTCATGGCCGCCAACGACGCCGACTTCGCGGAGATCCGCCAGCGCCACCGCAACCGCGGCGACGCCAAGCGCCTGGTCCCGCTGGACAAGGCCCGCGCACAACGCTTCGACGGGGGTTGGGCCACCTATGTGCCGCCGGCTCCCAGGCAGCCCGGGCTGCACGTGTTCGACGACTATCCGCTGCAGGATCTGGTCGAGCTGATCGACTGGACGCCGTTCTTCCAGGCCTGGGAACTGGCCGGGAAATACCCTGCGATCCTCGCCGACCCGGTGGTGGGCGCCCAGGCCAGCGAGCTGTTCGCCGACGCGCGCGCGATGCTCGTCCGGATCATCGCCGAACGCTGGCTGAGTGCACGCGCCGTGTTCGGGCTGTGGCCCGCCAACAGCGCGGGCGACGACGTGCAGGTAGCGCGGGGCGCGCAGCAACCTGTCACCCTGCACTTCCTGCGCCAGCAGGTCGACAAGCCGGTGGACCGGCCCGACTTCTGCCTGGCCGATTTCATCGCGCCGGCCGATTCCGGCCGGCAGGACTGGATCGGTGCCTTCGCGGTGACCGCCGGCATCGGCATCGAGCCCCACGTCGCGCGCTTCGAGGCCGACCATGACGACTACAACGCGATCCTGCTCAAGGCGCTGGCCGACCGGCTTGCAGAGGCCCTGGCGGAGCGCCTGCACCAGCGCGTGCGCACGGAGTTCTGGGCCTACGAGCCGGCGGAATCGCTCGACAACGACGCGTTGATCGCGGAGACCTATCGCGGCATCCGGCCGGCGCCCGGATACCCCGCGTGCCCGGAACACAGCGAGAAGGCGACCCTGTTCGAGCTGCTGGATGCCGGCACCAACGCAGGCATGGCGCTGACCGAGAGCTTCGCGATGCTGCCCACCGCCGCCGTCTCGGGCTACTACTTCAGCCACCCTCGCAGCCAGTACTTCGTGGTCGGGCGGGTGTCGAAGGAGCAGGCCGCCGACTATGCGCGGCGCAAGGGCGTGGACCTGGCCCAGGCGGAGCGCTGGCTGGCGACCAACCTGGATTACGACCCGGAGTGAGGCCCGATGCGCGGCAGGCGACGGTGCGGAGGCCTGCGCCCGGTCACCAGACCAGGTCGTCCGGAACCTGGTAGCGCGGATCCGCATAGGCATCCTCGCCGGCCGGCGCGGACGGGTCGACCTTGAGCGCCACCGACGGCGCGAACAAGGCTTCGGCCTGCGCGAGCAACGCCGCGTCCACCACCAGGTAGCGGCCATCCAGCTGCAGCACGCCCAGCCGCCCGCTGTTCACCTCGGCAAGCTGGCTGGCGGTGAGGTAGACGCGCTTGATCTTGCCGCCGTACTCGAAATGCCGTGCGATGTCGGCCGCCGGATCGTTGAGCGCGCGGTCCTTGACCAGTCCGGCCACCGCCGCCTTGGCCTCGCGGCGCAGGCGCGCCTGCTCCTGCTTGTGGCGTTCCGCCTCGATGCGTTCGTCCTTCTCGCGCTGGGCGCGGATGGCATACGCCTTGGCCAGGTCGATGTCCTCGCGCGTGCGCGCCGGCGCGCGCGGACGCGGTGATGCGTGCGCGCCGGGCGCGGGCTGCTGGCGCCGCGCTTCGCGCCGGTCGCCACGGTTCGCACCGGCCGGCGGGTCCGCCCTGCCCGGCCTGTCCGCGCGAGGCGAAGGGGTGGCACGCGCCGGCTTCGCGTCGCGCGCAGGGCCCTGGCTGCGCGACGCGTCCGGCGGCGGACGCCGTGGCTTCTCGGGGGCCGGCACGGGCTTGAATCCCAGTCCCAGCAGTTGGTCGCGCAGGGTATCGCTCATCGCGGCTTCAATAATGGGGAGGCGGTGGCTCGTCGGCCGGATCGGCGGCGAACGCGCTGCGCGATTGTTTCATATGGTCCAGCGCGCGCCGCAACAGGTCGGCCGACTCGGCGGCCTCGCCACGCAGCGCAGCCAGGGCATCGCTCAGCTCGAGCAGCGCCTGTTCCTGGAAGGCCAGGCGGGTCTCCAGTTCGACCACGCGCGCCTCGAGCGGGGTGCCATCGCTCACGGCGAACGCACCGAGCGGCCACGACCGATGCCGTAATACGCGATACCGGCCGACTCCACGTCGCGTGGCTCGTAGAGGTTGCGGCCATCGAAGATCACCGCGTCGCCGAGCGCTTCGCGCAGGCGGAGCAGGTCCGGGCTGCGGAACTGCTTCCATTCGGTGACCACCGCCAACGCGTCCGCGCCCTGCAGCGCATCCCAGGCCGACGCGCAGAGCACCAGGTCGTCGCGCGGCCCGAACACGCGCGCCGCTTCCGCCGAGGCCTCGGGATCATAGGCGCGCACGCGTGCCCCGGCCTCCCAGAGCTGCGCCAGCAGGCGGCGGCTGGAGGCTTCGCGCATGTCGTCGGTGTCGGGCTTGAAGGCCAGGCCCCAGACCGCGAACGTCTTGCCACGCAGGGCGGCGCCGCCACCGTAATGGCGCTGCACCAGCGAGAAGAGATGGCCCTTCTGGCGCGCGTTGACCGCTTCCACCGCGCCCAGCAGCAACGCGTCGTGGCCATGGTCGGCAGCGGTGCGGTACAGGGCCTGCACGTCCTTGGGAAAGCACGACCCGCCGTAACCGGCCCCGGGGTAGATGAAGTGCCAGCCGATGCGTGGATCGGAACCGATGCCCTTGCGGACCATCTCCACGTCCGCACCGACCTGTTCGGCGATCACCGCGATCTCGTTCATGAAGCTGATCTTGGTCGCCAGCATGGCGTTGGCCGCGTACTTGGTGAGTTCCGCCGAGCGGATGTCCATCACCACCAGGCGGTCGCGGTTGCGATTGAACGGCGCGTACAGCCTGCGCATGGCCTCCACGGCATCCGCGCTGTCGGCTCCGATGACCACGCGGTCGGGGCGCATGCAGTCCTCCACCGCCGCGCCTTCCTTCAGGAACTCCGGGTTGGACACCACGTCGAACGCCACGCCGGCCCCGCGCGCGGCGAGCGCCGCGGCGATGGTGTCGCGCACCTTGGCCGCGGTGCCCACCGGCACCGTGGACTTGTCGACCACGACGACGTGTCGATCGAGGTGGCTGCCGATCGTGTGCGCCACGGCCAGCACGTGGCGCAGGTCGGCGCTGCCGTCCTCGTCGGGCGGCGTGCCGACCGCGATGACCAGCACGTCCCCATGGGCCACGGCCATCGCCGCATCGGTGGTGAAGCGCAACCGCCCCGACGTGTGGTTGCTGCGCACCATCGGCTCGAGGCCGGGCTCGAAGATCGGGATGGACCCACCCTGCAGCGCCGCGATCTTGACCGCGTCGATATCCACGCAGACGACCTCGTGGCCGACCTCCGCCAGGCAGGCTCCGGTCACCAGCCCGACATAACCGGTGCCGAAGATGCTGACCCGCATGCGTTACTCGCCGGCTGGCGGTGGCGGTGCCTGCTGCTCGCCCATCGCCGCCGCTGCGCGGGCCATGGCCTCGGCCTGTGCCCGCCCTGCATCGCCCCCGGCGGCGTTGCCCGCTGCGCCGCTGACGATCTCCTGCAACTCCACTTCGAAGACCAGCGTGGCGTTCGGCGCGATCGGACCGCCCGGGGTCCCCTGCGCGCCATAACCCAGCGCGCTCGGCACCCAGATGCGGTACTTGCTGCCCACCGGCATCAGCTGCAGGCCTTCCTGCCAGCCCGGCACCACCTGCGACAGGGCGAAGACCACCGGCTCGCCGCGATCGTAGGAGCTGTCGAAGGTGGTGCCGTCGAGCAGCGTGCCCTTGTAGTGCACGCGCACGCTGTCCTCCGGACCGGGCTTGGCACCCTTGCCGGCCGTCAGCACCTGGTACTGCAGGCCCGACGCCGTGGTCGTGACGCCGGCCTTCTTGCCGTTGGCAGCCAGGAACGTCGCGCCTTCCTTGATGTTGTTCTCGCCCTTCGCCACCTGCTTGGCCTGCAGGCGCTCGCCGAAGGCCTGGCCCACGGCCATCGCCTGCTCGTCGGTCATCAGCAGCTTGCCGTCATCCAGGGTCGTGCGGATGGCCTTCATCACGGTGTCGAGGTCGACCTCGTCCTTCACCGGCTTCAACGACCGGCCCAGCTGCATGCCGATCATGTAGCTGGCCTGCTCGCGGTCGGTCTTCAGGCCGGCGATGGGGGTGCTGGACGCGGCGGAGTCGGCGACGTCGGCGTCACCCTTCTTGGCGGCATCGGCGTCCTTGTCGACCGGCGCACAGGCGGCGAGCGCGAGCGTCAGTGCGGCGGCGAGCAGCGCGGTCACGGGGCGGCGGAAGGTGGAGGTCATGCAGGTGCTCCTGGAGTCAGGTAAGGACGGATGGCGACACGCGCCGGGAATTGAAGGTGGCCGGCAGGCTAGAGCACCTGCAGGAGTTCGACGTCGAAGATCAGGGTCGAGTTCGGCGGGATGGAACCAGGCGAGCCCTTGGCGCCATACGCCAAGCCCGACGGGACCCAGAACCGGTACTTGGCGCCCACCGGCATCAGCGCGACGCCCTCGGTCCAGCCGGGAATGACCTGGTCCAGGGCGAACTCGGCCGGCTGGCCGCGCTGGTAGGAGCTGTCGAACACCTTGCCGTCGAGCAGCGTGCCCTGGTACTGCACACGCACGCGCGATGTCGGCAACGGGCGCGGACCGGCACCCTGGCGCAGCACGCGGTACTGCAGCCCCGAGGGCGTGGTGACCACGCCACTTTCGGTCTTGTTGCGGGCCAGGAAGGCATTGCCCTCGGCCAGGTTGCGGCCGACCGCGGCGCTGGCCTCGCCCTGAAGCCGCGCCTTCAGCGCTTCGCGCAGCGCGGTGGCCTCGGCGTCGCTGACCAGCGGGGGCGTGCCCTCCAGCGCCGAGCGGATCCCCATCAGGAAGGCGGGCATGTCGAACTGGGCCTGGATCGGTGCCAGCGAGCGCCCCACGTCGGCGCCCACCACATAACCCACCTTGACCGGATCGACGGCCGGCGGCTCCGTGCCAGGGGCCACGCCGGCGATCGGCATGCCGCTGCGCGCGTTGATGCGCTGCATGACGGCGGTGGCGACCGACTTGGTCTCCTGCTCGCCGAGCAGTGGCGTGCTGCTGGTGAAGGCATTCTGCACCGCGCGCGAAAACGCCTGGACATCCATGTCCGGGCCGACCGCGGCGATGGATTTGCCCACGTCGCGCCCGATGGTGTAGCCGGTCTTGTCGCGCGGGGTGTCGAGGGTTGTCGGCCCCTGCGCAGCGGCGCCGGGCAGCAACGTGGCCATCATCGTCAACGCGGCAATGCCGCGCAGCAGCAGGTTCATCAGGACAGGACTCCGGAACGGGGCGCCGCGCGGTGGATGCGTGATGCGAGGCCGCTATTGTCAGGGCAGTGGCGCGATGCCGGCAAATCCGGGTGCACAAACCGCTTGACGTCCTGTGTTCTGGTGTTATAGTTAGATACAACACCGGTTACCCAGCGCAGGACACACCCATGACCCGCACATTGCAGAACGCCCTGATGGCGCTGTCGACCACCGGCCTGGTGCTGGTGATCGGCCTGATGGTGGCAGCCCCCCTGGCACCTTCCACCCTGTCCTCCCCGGCTGCTGCCTGGACCCCGGAGGTCGGGGCCGGCATCGCCCCGGGCCAGGCGCTGGTCCTGACCGCCGCACGGGTCGCCGGACCGTCGACCGAGGCAGCGGTCGCGGCACTGGCCGACGCCCGGCCCAAGCGCCGCAGCGCGCGCAATGCGATCGCGCTGCCCTATTTCTCGTTCGCCCGCGGCCTGCGCCGTGGCAACGGAGGCTGATGCCATGACTTCGATCCAGTGGAACGACGGTGCACCGATTTACCGCCAACTCAAGGAACGCGTGGTCGCGATGATGCTCGACGGGGTGCTCAAGCCCGGCGATGCCTTGCCGTCGGTCCGCCAGGTGGCGGCCGAATATCAACTCAATCCGATCACCGTCTCGCGCGCCTATCAGGAACTGGCGGACGAGGCCCTGGTCGAAAAACGCAGGGGACTGGGGATGTACGTAACCGAAGAAGCGTCCAAGAAGCTGCTTGCCAACGAGCGCGAGCGGTTCCTGAAGGAAGAGTGGCCGCTGGTGCTCGAGCGCATCCAGCGCCTGGGCCTGGGCATGGACGACCTGCTGCAACCGCTGGCACGTAACGGAGGTGTGGCATGAACGCGATCGAACGCGACGCGCAGACGACGGCCGCGGAGCCGGGACCGGTGGTGAGTGCCCGTGGCCTGCGCAAGGCGTACAAGAACAAGCTGGCGCTCGACGGCACCACGTTCGAAATCCCGGCAGGCCGCATCGTGGGCCTGATCGGCCCGAACGGCGCCGGCAAGACCACGGCGCTGAAGGCCATGCTGGGGCTGATCCCGTTCCAGGGCGAGCTGAAGGTGCTCGGTCGCGACCCGCGCACCGAACGCGATGCGCTGATGAACGACGTCTGCTTCATCGCCGACGTGGCGGTGTTGCCGCGCTGGATGCGGGTCCGCGAGGCCATCGACTTCGTGGAGGGCGTGCATCCGCGCTTCGACCGGGCGCGCTGCGAGCGCTTCCTCGCCAACACCCAGCTCAAGCCGGCGCTGCGCGTGCGCGAGATGTCCAAGGGCATGATCGTGCAGCTGCACCTGGCCCTGGTGATGGCCATCGACGCGCGCCTGCTGGTGCTCGACGAGCCCACGCTGGGCCTCGACATCCTGTACCGCAAGCAGTTCTACCAGCGCCTGCTGGAGGACTATTTCGACGAACAGAAGACCATCGTGATCACCACGCACCAGGTGGAGGAGATCGAACACATCCTCACCGACGTGATGTTCATCCGCGACGGCCGCATCGTGCTCGACGCCGCCATGGAGGCCGTGGGCGAGCGCTTCGTCGAGGTGCTGGTCGACGCGGCGCAGCTCGACAACGCGCGTGCGTTGCAGCCGATCGACGAGCGCGCGCTGCCGTTCGGCAAGACGGTGATGCTCTTCGACGGCGTGCCCGCGCATGCACTCGCCGGATTCGGCGAGACCCGCAACCCCGGCCTGGCCGACCTGTTCGTGGCCACCATGAAAGGAACCTACGCATGAACGCGCACGCCGACTCCGCGACCGCCAATGCCGTGCGGACGCACACCACCCATCGCTTCCCGTTGCTGTTGCGCCGCGAGTACTGGGAGCACAAGGGCGGCTTCCTGTGGGCGCCGCTGGTCGCCGGCGCGATCTCGCTGGTGTTGACGCTGGTGTTCATCATCATCGCCCACGTCATGGCGGGCCGCCTGGGCGATTCGGCCGGCAACGGGCAGATCAGCCTGGACAACGGCCAGAGCATGTCCATCAACGGCCTCGACCTGGGCGCACTGACCTCCAAGCTGGGGCCGGATGAAATGGCGCAGCTGGCCGATGGCATCGACCTCAGCCTGCTGCTGTCGGGC
>DATINB010000432.1:0-4247 GCA_035474775.1 Luteimonas sp. | reverse complement strand
CGTCGGTGCGCAGGCGGCCGGAGGCGAGGCGCGCGCCGTAGGCGCTCAATCGATAGTCGCCGGACTCGAGCTGGGTGGCGGGTCGCAGGCCCGGTACCGGGACCGGCACGCCGTACTCGTCGCGCATCCGTGCGGCGACCGCGGCGATGCGGGTCCGTGCGTCGTCCTGCCCGAAGAACTGGGCCAGCGCCGGCGACACGTCCAGCTGCAGCGGCGCGGGGGGTGCCAGCTCGTCGGTCTCGACCGGCTTCGAGAAGTCGTCCATCTCCTCGGTGGACACCCGGAAGGCCCGCCGCAGCAGGTCGAACTTGTACCGGTAGCGCCAGGCCCCGAGGGTCAGCATGACCAGGCCCAGCACCAGGAACACCCCCTTGGGGAATCCCGGCACCAGGGTCATCAGCAATGCGAGCAGGCCGGTGATCAGGATCACCCGCGGCTGGCCCGTCACCTGGCGCACGATGGCGTCGCCGAGATGGCGGTCGTTGATCTCGCCGGTGGTGCGGGTCACCACCAGGCCCGCCGCGATGGTCGCCAGGATCGCCGGGATCTGCGAGACGAGCCCGTCGCCGATGGTCAGGATGCTGTAGGTATGGGTCGCGTCGCCGAGCGACATGTCACGCTGCAACACGCCGATCGCGAGACCGCCGAGCAGGTTGATCAGGATGATGACGATGCCCGCGATGGCATCGCCCTTCACGAACTTCATCGCGCCGTCGAGGCTGCCATGCAGATGGCTTTCGGTTTCCAGCAGGCGGCGTTTGCTGCGTGCCTCGTCCTTGTCCATCAGGCCCGACCGCAGGTCGGAGTCGATCGACAGCTGCTTGCCGGGCATCGCGTCCAGACTGAAGCGGGCCGCCACTTCGGCCACGCGCTCGGCGCCTTTCGCGATCACGATGAACTGGACCACGGTGATGATCAGGAACACCACCAGGCCGACGACGAGATTGCCGCCCGCCACCAGGGTCCCGAACGTTTCCACGATGTGGCCACCCTCGGCGTTGAGCAGGATCGATCGGGTGATCGCGATCGACAAGGCCAGCCGGAACAACGTGGTGAGCAGCAGGACACTGGGGAAACTGGAGAACGCCACCGGGGTGGGTATGTAGATCGCCAGCAGCAGAAGGCCGAAGCCGATCGAGATGTTGACCGCGACCAGGGCGTCGATGACGACCAGCGGCAACGGAAGGATCATCACGCTGATGATCATCACCGCCGCGAACGCCAGCACGATGTCGCTGTAGCCCATGCGCGCCCGCGGTGCCGCGCCCGCCGGCGCCGCGAACAGCGACCCGATCAGCGCACGCATGCGACCCCGGCCTCACGATTCCGTCGCACTGGCAGGCACCGGCACGGTTCGCCCGTGCCGACGGTGCCGGTCGATACCCTGGACTGACTGTGGAAACACCCCTGCCGCATAGCCCCTGACCTCATGCGTCACTTTGTGTCAAATTACGATACCCTCTTGTCAAGGGCCAAGCGTGAAATTTGTGTTCCACCGGCGGCGACGGACGCACAGCCCCGGTTCAGGACGATGAATCCTTTTTCGCGGCGTTCCCCGACCATCCCCGGTGCATCCTGCCCCAGCCACCACCCGTATTGCCAACCGCCGCCTCGGTGCCGGCGTCCAGGTCGGTCGCGGGAATGCCCAGTGCCACAGGATCGAATTCCCTGATGAATGAGACCGTCTGCGCCCCGACGCCGATCGCGAACACCTCGCCGGCCCGCGTCTTCACCAGGACGAGGCGCTCGCGTGGCCCGACCGGCAGGATCTGCAGCACCGAGAGCGGCGCGTCCTGCCCGGTCAGGCGGAAGCGCCGCCGCGCCAGCCGCAACACCACCAGCAACGCGATGATCACCAGCACCAGTGGGATCAGGATGGCCATCAGCTCGCCGGCGAAGGACGGCGCCTCGGTCGCCCCCGCGACGGCCACGCCCCCCTCCTGGGCGGCCTGCACGAGGGTCGGCGTCATGGCCACGGCGGCACTGGCAAGGCGAACGATGCGACACATGGTCCGTGGGGTATCCAGCAGGCCGGCAGCGGGCGGGTCCGCAGACTACCCCAGCGATCGGCCGCGCGACCGCCGGCAGGCCGGCCAATGACGCCACCGCGTGCCAGGCCGCCCTCCGGGCCCGCGACAGCCGTGGTCATCGACGACCACGCCACCGGCGTGGCGATGGCCGCGCTGCTCGACGCGTTTCCCTTCGCGTGCGCCGCCTTCGACGCCGATTCCGGGGAACTGGCGGCGTCCAACGGCCGGTTCCGTGACGACTTCGGCACGCTTCCCGGCCACGTGCGCCGGGAATCCCTGCTCGCGGAACTCCAGGGTGGCGACGAGGCCGACAGCGAGGTCCATGCGCCGCACAGTGGCCGTTGGTACGCATTGCACTGGGGGCAGGGCGAATGCGGCGGCCGCATGCTGGCGGTGCTGACCGCGGTGGACATCAGCGAGCGGATCGAGACGCTGGACTCGCACAAGAGCCGTCAGGAAAAGCTCCTGTTCACCTCGCGGCTGATGTCGGTCGGCGAAATGGCGGCGACCCTCGCGCACGAGCTCAACCAGCCGCTCGCGGCCATCGTCAACTACCTCAATGGGAGCCTGCGGCTGATCGACCAGGCGGGCGGGCCGGTGCAGGTGGAACGCGCACTCCTCGCGGCACGGACCCAGGCCGAACACGCGGCGGCGGTGATCTCGCGGGTGCGCGAGTTCGTGCGCGCGCGCGAACCGCGCCGCGACGCGCAGGAAATCTCCACGATCGCCACCACGGTGCTCGAGTTGCTGCGGCTGGAGGCGGAGCGCCAGCAGCTGCGCATCGACCTGGCGCTTGCGCCGGCATTGCCGCCGGTCTACGCGGACCGCGTGATGGTCGAGCAGGTCTTGCTGAATCTGGTGAAGAACGCGATCGAGGCGATGCGCGAGATCGCCCCGGCGCAGCGCGGGCTGCGCATCGAGGGACGCGTCAACCTGGACGGCGAAGTGGAAGTCCGGGTCTGCGACCGCGGCCCCGGGCTGTCGCCCGCGGAAAGCGAGCAGCTGTTCTCGCCGTTCTTCACCACCAAGAGTGATGGACTCGGCATCGGGCTCGCCATCTGCCGCTCGATCATCGAGTATCACGAAGGGCGGCTGTTCTTCGAGCCGCGCGATGGCGGCGGAAGTGTTTTCGGGTTCACGCTGCCGCGCTCCGAGGGGAGGACGTAAGGCATGGCCGAGGTCAGGGTGTATCTGGTCGACGACAACGACGGCTTCCGTGATTCCACGGCGTGGCTGCTGGAAACCAATGGCTTCGAGACCCTGGCCTACGCATCCGGCCCGGATTTCCTGCAGGGCTACGCCGGCGGCCGCCACGGCGACGTGGCCGAGTGCCTGGTCTCGGACATCCGGATGCCGGGCATGAGCGGCCTGCAACTGCAGGACGAGTTGAGCCGGCGTGGCATCGTGCTGCCGCTGGTGTTCGTGACGGCGCACGGCGACGTGCCGCTGGCCGTGGAGGCGATGCGCAAGGGCGCGTCCAACTTCCTCGAGAAGCCGTTCACCGAGGAGGCGTTGCTGCAGGCGCTGCGCACGGCCGTCGCGGCGGCGCGCAGCAATGCCACGGGCGCGGTGCAGGGTGAGGCGATCGGGCGACTGAGCCCGCGCGAGCGCCAGGTGCTGGACCTGGTGGTGGCCAGCAAGCCCAACAAGATCATCGCCGACATCCTCGGCATCAGCATCAAGACCGTGGAACTGCACAGGGCCAACATGATGAGCAAGCTCGGGGTACGCTCGCTGCCCGAATTGATGAAGGTGGCGCTCGGACATGGCTGACCGTCGTCCCCGCAAGGCCGTCCGCCCGCCCGTCGGCGACGCCGTTTCCCTTCGCGGCCGCATCCCGGCCATCGCCCCGGCGACGTCCGAGGCGTTGCGCGCCTTCCACGCCGAGGCGCGGCGTTGGCCGCTGCGCGATGGCGGCCTGCTGCGTTTCAGCATGGCGCAGGGCGATGCCGCGCGCGACGCGGTCGCGCTCGATGCCGAGGGCACGCGGCTGTGGGTCCGCTTCGCCAGCGGCCAGCCGCCCGATGCCGAGGGCCTCCACTGGAGCGACCACGTCGGGCGCTCGCGGCTGCTCGCCTGGAGCCTGGCGCACGAGGCCCAGCTGGTCAGGCTGAGCGATGCGCTCGCCACGTCGCTGTTGCCGGTGGCCGATGCGACGCCGGATGACGGCGACGACGGCCTGTGGCTCGATTTCCACATCGACGACGACCTCCCGCA
>DATINB010000431.1:0-8214 GCA_035474775.1 Luteimonas sp. | reverse complement strand
CGGTGATGGTGAACACGTAGCGCGAGATCTCGCGTTCGATCGACTGCAGGATGCCCACCGTGAGCTTCTGCCGCTGCCGCGTGGGCAGCAGCGCCACGGCATGCCGCTGCAGCTTCTCGCCGAAGACCATGAAGAAGAACGTGAGCAGCACCACCGCCAGCAGCGAGGCGATCGCGCGCGGCGCCTTGTTGATGAAGCCGTAGGGGTCGTCCACCTGGGTGCGCACGATGGTGACCTTGCCGGAGGTGTCGCCGCCGGCGGCCCGGGCGATGGTCTCGGCGGCCTGGTTGGCCTCGTGCATCGGTTTGGTCAAGGCACGCAGCTCGGTCCCGATCTGGCGCATCTGCCTGGGTGCCTGCTGGAACCAGTCCGCGGCCGGCCGCACCAGCTGCGTGCCCAGCGCACCGAACGCCGCCATGCCACCGAGCAGCACCAGCAGCGCGGCGAGGAAGCGCGGGAGGTACAGCCGACGCAGCGCACGGATCAGCGGATTGCCCACCAGCGCGAAGAACACCGCCAGCAGCACCGGCAGCACGATGTCCTGCGCGGCCCACAGCGTATAGCCCACCGCCAGCGTGGCCAGCACCCGCAGGGCGCCACTGCCACGCGGGTGCGCGGACGGCTCGAGTGCCGCCGCCGGCGGCGGCGGAGGAGCGGGTGGTGCGGCCGGCAGGGAATCCGCCGCCGCGTCGTCCAGGGCCTGTCCACCCGGGACGTTCAATGGCCCTCTCCGCGCCGGGGCGGCGCCCAGCGCGCTTCCGACACGTCGGTGGCGGCCTCGGCCGGTCGGGGTTCCGTCTGGTACGCGGGATCCGGCCGGTAGCGACGCTCCGATGGCGACGGGTGGTCGTGCGCGGCGACCGTGGGCACCGGGCGGGGCGTTGCGGGATCGGTCGCCGCGGGAGTGGCCGGCGGTGCAACCGCCACGCGTGCGGTCGCCGCGGCCGCGGGCGCTGCCGTGCGGCGGGCCGAGGGCGGCGCTCCGGTCGCGGTCACCGCGGCGTCCTCCACCGTGTCGGCGGCTTGTTCGGCGGTATCGGCCGCGGCATCGGCGGTCCTTGCCGCGCCCTTGGCGGTCATCGCCGCCATCGCGGCCTGCAGCGATGCCGACAGGCCGGAAAACGTGGTGATCCACTGCAGCAGCTGCGGCCCGGCGGCCGCCCGCAGGCGCTTGACGGCCGGCCCGGGCTGCGAGCGTCCGGCGATGAAGCCCGCGACCAGCCCAACGCCGACGATGCGACCGGGCGTCCAGGCCGCGCGCCACTCCAGGCGCACCGTGTCCCACGCCGCGTGGGTCCTGCGCGTGCGTTCGTCCATCAGGTATTCGGCGCGCTCGACGCGCCGCTTCAGCTGCTCGAAATTCATCGCACCACCGTCCCTGGTGCCGGCGGCGGCACCGTGCCCGGTGGCGGCGGCGGTGGGTCGCTCTCGATCTTCTGTTCGAACTCGTCGAACACACCCAGCTTCGACAGCTGGCGACGCGTGGCGTGCAGGCCGGTCATCTCGAAGAACCGCGACACGCGCCACGCACCCAGCAGGGCGATGGCGAGGCTCAATGCCGCGCACGAGGACAGCGCCGCCATCCATGACCAGCCAAGCGTCGCGCGGATCAGCGCGATGAGGGCCGCTGCGGTCAGCAGCCAGGCGGAGGCGCCGAAGATGATCGCGACCCCGACCCAGGCCATCGAGCGCCCGAACGCACTGCGCGCCAGGGCGATGTCCGAGGACACCAGGGTGCGGAAGGCCCGCCCGGTGAGCTTGGCCGACGACACCGCATCGCGCGCGGCGCGGTTGACGCGGCGCACGCTCTCATCGATGTGTGGCGCCGGCCCGGCGCCGGGTGCACCGGCGCCGGGCGTCTCGATAGTCAATGGCGGTCCCCGTCAGGCGTCGCGGACAGCTTACTTGTCGCTGCCGCCGCTGCGCGCCAGCTTGGCGATGATCCAGCCGGCCGCGAAGGCCGCGCCGAAGGATGCGATCGGACGCTCGCGGATCAGGTCGGCGGCGCTGTCGACCAGGTCGCGGCCGCGGTCCATCAGCACGTCCATCTGCTCGCTGCCGGCTTCGACCACTTCCTCGACGGCGGCCAGGCTGGCGATCGCGCCGTCGGCCAGGTCGGCCTTGAGGTTGGCGCGCCCGAGGCGGACTTCGTCGCCGGCGGCGGTGGCGATGCCGAGCACGGTGGAACCGGCGTCGATGGCCGCCTGCTTGAAGTGGCCGCCGGCCTCGGACAGGTTGTTCTTGAGGTTTTCGGTGTGGGTCGGGCTCATGGTGTTCTCTCCAGTGGGGAAGTCATTGCAGTACCAGGTCGCCCTGGGTCCGGCCACGCAGGATGCGCAGCACGAGTTGCGGGGGTTGCGGGCTGAGCGTGGTGCGCAGGTTGGCCAGGTCGCCGACGCGGGCGCCGCTCGCGCCCAGTATCACGTCGCCGGCGCGCAGGTCGCTGGCCGCGGCGCGGCTGTTGCGCTCCACCGCCTCGACCAGCACGCCGTTGACGCCACCACGGCGCATGGCCTCCGGCAGCTCGACGAAGGTCGCCCCGGCCATGCGCGGATCGAGCGCATCGCCGGCAAGCACGCGCGGCTGCTCGCGCAGCGTGGCGGTCAGCGACATCGGCTTGCCGTCGCGGCGCACGTCCAGCACCAGCCGGGCGTTGGCGGGCTGCAGGCCCTGGTAGTTGCGCAGCGCTTCGGCACTGTCGATGCGCTGGTCGTTGGCGGCCACCACCACGTCACCGGGGCGCAGGCCGGCGGCCCCACCCGCCGAGTCGACGTGCACGCGGGTGACCACCGCGCCGCGTGCTTCGGGCGGCAGGCCCAGGCTGGCGGCGATGCGGGCGTCCACGTCCTGGGTCTCGATCCCGAGCGATCCGCGGCGCACCACGCCATTGTTGGCGATCAGCTGGCGCATGACGCTGCCGGCCAGCGCGGACGGGATGGCAAACCCCAGCCCGATGTTGCCGGCCATGCTGCCGCGCGGGTTGAAACTGGCGGTGTTGATGCCGACCAGCTCACCGGCCAGGTTGACCAGCGCGCCGCCGGAGTTGCCCGGGTTGATCGAGGCGTCGGTCTGGATGAAGTTCTGGAACCCGACGCCGGGCACGTTGCTGCGGCCCACCGCGGACACGATGCCCGAAGTGACCGTCTGGCCGACCCCGAACGGGTTGCCCACCGCCACCACGAAGTCACCGACCTTGAGCGCATTGCTGTCCGCCAGCGCCACCGCGGTCAGCGTCTGCGGCGCGATCTTCATCACCGCCACGTCGGTATCGGCATCGGAACCCACGAACTCGGCTTCCAGCGTGCGGCCGTCGGCCAGCGTCACCGAGACCTCGTCGGCGTCCACCACCACGTGGTGGTTGGTCAGCACGTAGCCACGCTGTGCATCGACGATCACGCCGGACCCGAGCGATTCGCTGATGCGCTCCTCGGGGATGTTGAACATGCGCCGGAACGCCGGGTCGTCTCCGAACGGCGTGCGCACGCGGACGCGCTGCTTGGTATGCACGCTGACCACCGCCGGGGTGATCCGTTGCAGCATCGGCGCCAGCGACGGCAGCATCTGCCCGTCGACGCTGGCCGGCAGCGAGGCCGCCATCGGCACCGTGGCGACCGCGGCCACGGGTGCGGCGAGGGCAGGCGCATCGAAGGCGTCACGCGCGAGCGTCGCGGCGAAGCCGCCGAAACCTGCAGCGAGGGTCAGGGCGAGCAGGGTCTTGGTCGTGGTTCGCGCGCGCATCGTCGTGCTTTATCCCGGTTGGGCGGTGCCTGAGGCGTGAAGTGCAGGGTATGGAAGCTTGTGCAGGGTGCGGCGTGCGTGGCGCATCGTGCGCGGCGCAGCCTGCATGGCCCGGCCGCCAGTGTCGCGGCAGCGCGTTTAATCGGCGATGAAGTGCCCGACCGCGTTCCCTCCATCGGCCGATCCGGCGGCGGCGCACCGGCCTTGCGACGCACCGTCGGGGCGGCTTCGCCGACGACCCGCGACCCGCGTGGCGTGGTTGCGGGCTTGCCCGGCCGGACGCCGCGCCCGGTTTGACAGGGACAGCGCTGCGGCGTAGCGTGGCTTTCCGCCCAGACACAACATGTTGTGGTCGGGATGGCAGGTTGAACCCCATTGGTGGGGATTGGCCTGGACCGCAGAGTCCACGGTGGCCGCGGGGGGTGGCGCTGGATGGCGAGGTCGCGGGTGATCGAAGAACACAGGCAGGCAACGTTCGCGGCGGGTGTCCCGGCCAGGGGCACACACGCGGCGTCGCCGTCGGCGTGACCCCGGCCCGGGACCGCGCCACCCGGACAACACCAACACGCGCGCCGGCATGCCCGGCCGACCGACAGATGGAGTGACAGGCAGGATGAGCATGGTTCGACTGGAAGCGGTGAAGAGTGCAGCGGCATCGGACGCCGCGGAAGGGCGGGTCGCGGACGCCGCGCGCATTCCGATGCAGCCGGCCTCGCTCGACATCTGGGACAAGAAGTACCGCCTGACCACCAAGCAGGGCGAAGCGGTGGACGCCGACATCGACGGCACCTACCAGCGGGTGGCGCGCGCACTCTCCGATGCCGAGTCCACCGACGAGGCCCGCGCCCTGTGGAACGACCGGTTCCTCTGGGCGCTGCGCCGCGGGGCCATCCCCGCCGGCCGCATCACCTCCAACGCCGGTGCGCTCGATCACAAGCCGGCCACCAGCACCATCAACTGCACCGTGTCCGGCACCATCGTCGACTCCATGGACGGCATCCTCGAGAAGGTCCACGAGGCCGGGCTGACGCTCAAGGCCGGCTGCGGCATCGGCTACGAGTTCAGCACGCTGCGCCCGCGCGGTGCGTTCGTCGCCGGTGCCGGGGCGTACACGTCCGGGCCGATGTCGTTCATGGACATCTACGACAAGATGTGTTTCACGGTCTCGTCGGCCGGTGGCCGCCGCGGCGCGCAGATGGGTACCTTCGACGTCAGCCATCCCGACGTGCGCGACTTCATCCGCGCCAAGCGCGAGGACGGCCGCCTGCGCCAGTTCAACCTGTCGCTGCTGATCACCGACGGCTTCATGGAGGCCGTGCGCGACGACGGCCTGGTGGCCTGCAAGGTGTACGGGCAGATCCGCGCGCGCCACCTGTGGGACATGATCATGGTGTCCACCTACGACTTCGCCGAGCCCGGGTTCATCCTGATCGACCGCGTCAACGAGATGAACAACAACTGGTGGTGCGAGTCCATCCGCGCCACCAATCCCTGCGGCGAGCAGCCGTTGCCGCCGTACGGCGCCTGCCTGCTGGGCTCGGTCAACCTCACCCGTTTCGTGCGCGACGCGTTCACCGAGCGCGCGACGTTCGACTGGGAGGAATACAAGGAGGTCGTGCGCGTGTTCACGCGCATGCTCGACAACGTGGTCGAGGTCAACGGCCTGCCGCTCGCCGAGCAGCGCGCCGAGATCCTGCGCAAGCGCCGCCACGGCATGGGCTTCCTCGGCCTGGGCTCCACGGTGACCATGCTGCGGATGAAGTACGGCTCGAAGGCGTCGTGCGAGTTCACCGAGCGCATTGCCCGCGAGATGGCGGTCGCCGGCTGGGAGATGGGCGTGGCGCTGGCGAAGGAGAAGGGCCCGGCGCCGATCATGGACGAGCTGTTCGAGGTCAGCGCCGAGATGCTGCGCAAGCGGCCGGAGATGGCGCGGGACGGCTGGCGCGTGGGCCAGCAGATCGAGGGCCGACTGCTGCACGCGCGCTATTCGCGCTACATGCAGCGCATCGCCGAAGTGGCGCCGGAGCTGGTGGAGGAGATCGCCGAAACCGGCGCGCGCTTCACCCACCACTCCTCCATCGCGCCCACCGGGACCATCTCGCTGAGCCTGGCCAACAACGCCTCCAACGGCATCGAGCCCTCGTTCGCGCACCACTACAGCCGCAACGTGATCCGCGAAGGCAAGAAGTCCAAGGAAAAGGTCGACGTGTTCTCGTTCGAGCTGCTGGCCTACCGCCACCTGGTCAACCCGGGCGCCATGCCGTACAGCGACGATGCCGCGGCGCGCCTGCCGGACTACTTCATCAGCGCCGACGACATCTCCCCGAAGGAGCACGTCGACGTGCAGGCCGCCGCGCAGAAGTGGGTCGACTCGTCGATCTCCAAGACCGCCAACGTGCCCACCGACTACCCCTACGAGGATTTCAAGGACATCTACCGCTACGCCCACGAGCAGGGCCTGAAGGGCTGCACCACCTTCCGCTTCAACCCGGCGGCGTTCCAGGGCGTGCTGGTCAAGGAGTCCGACCTCGAGAACACCACCTACCGGTTCGAACTCGAGGACGGCAGTTTCGTCGAGGCCAAAGGCAACGAGCAGGTCGAGTACGACGGCGAGATGCACTCCGCCGCGAACCTGTTCGATGCCCTGAAGGAAGGCTATTACGGCAAGTTCTGAGGCGCCGTGGCCGTGCCCCGCGGCACGGCGGCCGCCACCCGCGCGCGGCAGCCTCCACCGCCGCGCGGCACCAGGCGCGTACCACGCCGCCACCCTGCTTGCATACACATCGCGGACTTCGCGTTACATTCCGCCCGCGGGCGTTCTGCCCGTAACACGAATCGACAGGACGAGGAATCCCCGATGAGCAACAACAATGGCAATGGCGTGGCAGCAACGCTGTCGCGAGCCGCCGATACAGTGAAAGACACCGCGTCGAGCCTCGGTTCGGTCGTGGCCGCCACCGCGAGCGATGCCGTCGCCAGCATGCGCAACACCGCGCAGGCCGTGGGCAAGTCGGCGGCGGAAGCCTCCAAGGCGGTGTCGAAGCGCGTGTCCAAGGCCAAGAAGTCGCTGGCGTCCGCCAGTGCCTCCGCCCGTTCGGAGGCCGGTTCGCTGCGCCGCTCGACCGGCAAGAAGGCCGCCAAGAAGGCCGCAAAGAAGTCCACCGGCCAGAGCGCCGCCAGGAAGGCGACCGGCAAGTCCGCCAGCAAGTCGGCTGGCCGTTCGGTCGCCAAGAAGGGCACCGCGCGCAAGACCACCGCCAAGAAGGCGACGGCCAAGCGTGCGGTGGCCAAGACGTCGGCTTCGCGGTCCGCCGCCGCCAAGTCGGGCAGCCGCTCCACCGCGGCACGCAAGGGCGCCACCACCAAGAAGGCGTCCACGGCCAAGCGTTCGCTTGCCGCGCGCAAGGGCCAGGTCAAGAAGGCCGTGCGCAAGGTCGCCAAGTCGGTGGCCCGCAAGGCCGCGCCGCGCAAGACCGCTGTCCGCAAGACCGCAACCCGCAAGACCGCGACCCGCAAGACCGCCGCGCGCAAGAGCGCGAGCTGAGCCCCGCCCGCCGCGCCGGCGACCGGCGCGGCGGGATCCACGACACGGGCCGGCGCCGCCGCCCGATCGACACCCACAACGCATACCAGGAAGCTGCAATGGCGATCAGGATCGACCAGAAGATCAAGGGCTACGCCGTCGTCTCCAACGACGACAAGGCGCCCGCGGTACCGGCGGCATCGGTCCCGCGCGAAGCCGTCGAGGCGGAGCTGCCCAAGGCCGACGTCATCCAGATGCACGAGCGCATCGAGCGCCCGGACGTGCTGATCGGCAGCACCTACAAGATCAAGTCGCCGCTGGTCGAGCACGCCATGTACGTGACCATCAACGACATCGTGCTCAACGCCGGCTCCGAGCACGAGCAGCGGCGCCCGTTCGAGGTCTTCATCAACTCCAAGTCGATGGAACACTTCCAGTGGATCGTGGCGCTCACCCGGATCATGTCCGCGGTGTTCCGCAAGGGCGGCGACGTGACCTTCATCGTCGAAGAGATGAAGGCCGTGTTCGACCCCAAGGGCGGCTACTTCAAGGCCGGCGGCGTGTACATGCCGTCGCTGGTGGCCGAGCTCGGCAGCATCGTCGAGGACCACCTGAAGTCGATCGGCATGATGCACGATCCCGAGATGAGCGATGCCACCCGCGCGCTGATCGCGGAAAAGCGCGCCGCGTTCGCCAAGCTCGGCTCAAAAAAAAACTCTGACGTGAGCCCCGCCGCGCCCCGGGCGCAAGGCACGCACGAGGACATCGAGGTCACCGGGGACGGCGCGGTATTCCCGCCGTCGGCCACCATGTGCCACAAGTGCAACAACAAGGCGCTGGTGATGATGGACGGCTGCGCGACGTGCCTGAACTGCGGCTACTCGAAGTGCGGCTGAGCGCCGGGCGTCGCCGGCGTCCGGCCGGCGGATAGCGTCGGCCACGGAAGACGGCGG
>DATINB010000430.1:0-1907 GCA_035474775.1 Luteimonas sp. | reverse complement strand
TCGCGCCATCGACCATCAGGTAGCCGTTGACGTGCAGCCGGGTGGGCGCGCGGAATCCGGCGCCATGCAGCACCGCCGGCCAGAACAGGCCGTGGAAGTTGATGATGTCCTTGCCGATGAAATGGTGCATCTCGGCCGTGCTGCCCGGCGCCAGGAACTCGAAGAAGTCGAGGTCGGCGCACTCGCACAGGGCCTGGAAGCTGCTCAGGTAGCCGATCGGCGCGTCCAGCCACACGTACAGGAACTTGCCCGGATGCCCCGGGATCTCGAAGCCGAAATACGGCGCGTCGCGGGAGATGTCCCAGGCCCGCAGGCCGCCTTCGCCGTCGAGCCATTCCTGCAGCTTGGCCTTGACCGCGGGGATGGCCACGTCGCCGGACATCCACTCGCGCAGGAAGCCCTCGAACTGGCCGACTTCGAAGAAGAAGTGTTCGGATTCGCGCAGTTCCGGCGCGGCGCCACTGACCACCGAGACCGGGCTCTTGAGCTCGGTGGGCGAGTACGTGGCGCCGCAGTGCTCGCAGTTGTCGCCGTACTGGTCAGGCGTGCCGCAGTTCGGACAGATGCCGCGCACGTAGCGGTCGGGCAGGAACATGTGCCGGACGGGGTCGTAGAGCTGCGCCACCGAGCGCCGGCTGATGTGGCCGTTGGTGTCCAGGCGCGCGTAGAACGCCTCGGTCAGCGTGCGGTTGCGCGCGGAATGGGTCGAATCGTAATGGTCGAAGGCGACCCCGAAGGCGGCGAAGTCCGCTTCATGACCGGCCTGGATCCCGGCCACGAAGGCCTCCGGCGTGGTGCCGGCCTTTTCCGCCGCCAGCATGATCGGCGTGCCATGGGTGTCGTCGGCGCACACGAAGTGCACGCGGCCACCGGCCATCCGCCGCGCGCGCACCCAGATGTCGGCCTGCACGTAGCCGACCAGGTGGCCGATGTGCAGCGGGCCGTTGGCGTAGGGGAGGGCATTGGTGACCAGCGCGGAACGATGCATGGACGCGGCTGCAGGCGGGGCGCGCGAGTATCGCATGCGCCAAAACGACGAAGGCCCGGCGCTGCCGGGCCTTCATGGCGCGCAGGGTCGCCGACTATTCGCGGATCCAGACCTGCTCGCGGCAGATGAACGCCACGCAGCCGGACACGCCGAGCTTCTTGCCGTTTTCCATCAGCTTGGCCTTGGACTTGTAGGTCTTGCCGTTGGCCGGATCGAGGATGGTGCCGCCTTCCCAGCCGTCGCCGCCGGGCTTGAGGTTCCAGAGGATGGTCATGCCCTGCACCGGCTTGCCCTTGTTGGCGCCCTTGCAGTCGTCGCACTTCGGGTTGGGGCCGCGCGTGGAGTGCAGGACCTCCGCGACCTTGCCGGTCAGCGTGCCGCCGCCCTCGGTGATCTCCACGATCGACTTCACCTTGCCGGTCTCGTCGTCGATGGTCTTCCAGCGTCCGGCAGGCGAGGCCTGCGCGAAGGCGACGAGGGGCAGGGCGGCGAGGAGCAGGACGAGCAGCTTGTGGCGCATGGAGCCTCCGGATGACTGTGGCTGGCGGTGCCGCCGCTGGCGCGGCATGCGATCTGGCGTCTTTATACAGCAGCCCGCGGCCGTGCAAGGCCGATCCGTCCCGGAGCGCCGGGAGGGCCGCGCACGCCGTGCCGCTAGACTGCCCGCATGGACAACCGACCACCCCGGACCGCGCCGGTCGCCGCGCGCGCCGTGCAGGCCAAGCTGGTGCCGCTGCCGCGGATCCGCAACATCATCGCGATCGGCTCAGGCAAGGGCGGCGTGGGCAAGTCGACCACGGCGGTCAACCTGGCCCTGGCGCTCGCCGCCGACGGCGCGCGCGTAGGCGTGCTCGACGCCGACGTGTACGGCCCCAGCATCCCGATGATGCTCGGCCTGTCCGGCAAGCCGGACAGCCCG
>DATINB010000429.1:0-1736 GCA_035474775.1 Luteimonas sp. | reverse complement strand
TCGTCGCGCTCGAAACGCAGGCTGTCGTCGTCGATCGAGATCTCGTAATCGCTGCCGATGTCGCAGTCGAACCCATGCGCGTGGCCGACGCCGGCGGCGGCGGCGAGCGCGACGAACAGCAGGGCCTCCGCCGGGCGGGGTCGATCGCGGACGGATGGTTTCATCGTGGGCTCCGGGTTTCCGAGTCGGATGCCCAGCGTCCGCCTTTGGTTACAACCCGGCGCGTGCCGGAAGGCCCGCCCGGCACAGCAGGAGGCCGGCGGAGTCGTCCGCCGGCCCATTCGGTTTCGCGCCGCGGCCGCAGGTCAGTCGCTCGGAGTGCCGTGTTCGCCGTGTTCGCCGTGTTCGCCGCGCATCGCCTCGTGGTGGGCGCGCAGTTCGTCCTTGCCGAGCTCGCCGTTGCCGTCGCGGTCGATCGCCGCGAAGTTCTCGGCCAGCATCGGCGCCTTGGTGCCGAGCTCGGCGCGGCTGATCGCGTCGTTGCCGTCGTCGTCCATGCCCTGGAACAGGCCGGCCATGTACGACAGGCCGTGACCGCGCCGGCCGCCACGGCGCCCGTGGTGGGCCTGGCGCATTTCTTCCTTCGACAGCTCGCCGTTGCCATCGGCGTCGACGCGCGCGAAGCGTGCGACCAGGCGGTCGCCGATCGCCGCCGCCTCGACCCGGTCGAGGCTGCCGTCGCGGTCGGCGTCGGCATCGGCAAAACGCGCTTCGGCGCGCGCCTGCCATTCGGCGCGGCGGGCGTCGCGGCTACCGGGCTCGTCGCCGGCAGTGGCGAAACCGGTGGCGGCGACGAGGGTGAGGCAGATCAAGGGCTTGTGCATCGTGGTCTCCAGGCCGGCGGTGAAGTCCGCCGCTGCCCAGTCAACGCCGGCGCGTCGCGGCGGTTGACGGCGTCGCCGCAGGCCGACGCTGCCGTTCAGCGGGAAGCCGCAAGCGTCGCCGCGACCGGAAGCCACGTCGCTTTCCGCCAGGGCCGCGGCGGTTTTCGCCCGGCGCGGGCGAGGATGGCCGAATCCGCCTGTACACTGGCGTTTTCGCCACTGCCGGGCGGTATCCGCCAGGCGGACGCTACGCCCACCCCGGGCCCCCCGCCCGATCCGTGGAGAAGACCATGAAATCCGCCGTCGCCGCTGTCCTGTTCGCCCTGCTGTTGGCCCCGGCCGCCGCGCTGGCGGCGGCACCGGCTGCCGATGACGCGGTATTCGTCGAAGGCACCCGCTACGACGCCGTGCTCGATCCGGAAGTGAACGCGTGGCGGCTGCTGCCGGCCACCGGCGCGGACCTGCAGCTGCGGGTTTCCGAGCGCTGCGGCGCCGGTGCCGCGGCGACGCCGCCGGGCCTGTGGCTGCTCAGCAGCGATGCCGCCGGCCGCCCCGAACTGCAGGCGTTTTCGGCGACGCCGCTGCCGCGCGGTCATTCCGGGCGCATTCCGCTGGTCGCCTGCGGCGATGCCGTCACCGGCGCCCTCGCGCTCCCGCCGGGGCTGATCGCCTGGCTGCAACAGAATTCCGGGACCATCTATGTCGCGCGCTGAAGTCCGCCACACCCTGGGCCTGCTGGCGATGGACGGGGCGATCCTGTCCAGCCTCGCCGGGCCGATGGACATCCTGCGCGTCGCGCAGAAGCTGGCGCAGATCCGCGACCCGGCGACCCCGCTGCGGCTGGAGACCTTCCTGGTCGGTGCCGTCGCCCGCCCCAAGGTCTCCACCGCCACCGGGCTGGACGTGGGCCCG
>DATINB010000428.1:0-1869 GCA_035474775.1 Luteimonas sp. | reverse complement strand
GCACCCTCGCCGACGGCTGATGGACGCGGATTTCATCCAGGTCACCCCGGCGGCACTGCCGCGCGACGCCTGCGAGGCGATCGTCGCCCGCCTGCGCGCCAGCGATGCGCTGCAGCCGGGTCGCGTCGGCAGTGGCGTGTTCCCGGAGCTCAAGCACAGCCGCGACCTGCAGCTCACCGGCCGGCCCGAGTGGGCCGATGTCGAGCAGGCGCTGAACGTGGGGGTGTACGCGGGGCTGCTGGCCTACCTGCGGCGCTGGCCGCAGGCGCTGATCGCGCCGCTGATGCTGCAGCAGCCGGGGCCGGACGGCCTGCGCCGGCTCGGTGCCGAGGACGTCACCGCCATGGACGATCGCGCGCTCGGGCAGCTCGCGCGCACCTGCCTGCGCCCGGGCACGGTCAACCTGCAGTGGTACCGCGATGGCGAGGGCGGCTATCCGTACTGGCACTGCGAGCTGTACCCGCGCGATGCCAACGCCGAGACCCTGCACCGGCACCTGCTGTGGACGCTCTACCTCAATGACGGCTTCGACGACGGCGAGACCGAGTTCCTGTTCCAGCAGGCCAAGATCGCCCCCCGCACCGGCTCGCTGCTGATCGCGCCGACCGCGTTCACCCACACCCACCGTGGCAACCGGCCGCGCGGCGGCGACAAGGTCATCGCCACCAGCTGGATCCTGTTCCAGCGTGCCGACGTGATGTTCCCGGCATGACCGGCCCGATCCTGCACGGCGACCGCCTGGACGCGCTGGGCGACCTGCTCGAGCGCCGCGCGGTGCCGTTCAGGGGGCTCGACCTGGAAGCGCTCGATGGCTTCCTCTCGGCGCTCGCCGTGGGGCCCGACGCGGTGCCCCTGGAGGAGTGGCAACCGCTCGTCTGGGGCGGCACGACCCCGCGCTGGAACGATGCCGAGGAGGCCGCCGAAGTCGCGGGCCTGCTGCAGGCCCATGTCGAGCTGGCGCTGCAGCGCGCCTGCCATGACGGCGACAGCCTCCCGGACCGGCTGCTGCCGCTGGTCTGGCTCCCTGAGGATCCGGACGCCGAGCAAGCGGACGCGCTGGACCTCGGGCGCGCCTGGGCCGAGGGGTTCCTGCGCGCGGTCGCGCTGCGCGAAGCGGCCTGGGATGCCTGGTTCGACGCGGCGCCCTGGATCGAGGAGATCGCGATGCTGGTCGAACGGCTGGCCACCGGCGAGGTGACGGGCGAAGACCCGGCTGCCCCGCCCACGGCGCTGGACGACCGCGAGCGGCTGGACATCATCGCGTCGTTGCCCGGCATGCTCTCCGACCTGCAGCACCACCGCATCGAGGCCCTGACGCCGCGCACGCCGGTGCGCCGCGCGGACCGGCCCGAACGCAACGCGCCGTGTCCATGCGGCAGTGGACGGAAATACAAGAAGTGCTGCGCGGCCTGACCTGGCCCACCGGCGCTGGCGTCGCGCCCGCGCTGGACGGCCGTCAGGACGCGGACGCGGCCGCGCGGGTGCCTTCAGGTGCCGCCGGCAGGTCGACGTGGAACACGCTGCCGGCACCCGTTTCCGATTCCGCCCACATCCGCCCGCCGTGCCGTTCGACGATGCGCTGTGCGATCGCCAGGCCGAGCCCGTGGCCACCGGCCTGCTCCGCGCCATGCAGCCGGTGGAACGGCTCGAACAGGCGATCGGCATAGCGCATGTCGAAGCCGCAGCCGCTGTCGCGCACCGCCACCACCACGCGCCCGCCCTGCTGCTCGGCGTCGACGCGGATGTCCACCTGCGCGCACTCGCGCGAGAACTTCCAGGCGTTCTCCAGCAGCTGCACCAGCAGCAGCTTGAGGTAGCGCTCGTCGCCCTGCACGCGGATGCCCGGCTGCACGCGGATGCTGGCAGCGC
>DATINB010000427.1:0-1717 GCA_035474775.1 Luteimonas sp. | reverse complement strand
CAGGTCGAGGTCGAGTGCCGACGCCGCGGTGGTGGCGTCGGGATCGACCGGGTCCAGCACCACCACGTCGGCGGACACGGAACGACCCTGGTCCAGGCGTTCCAGGTCGATGGTGGCACTCGGCACGCGCACGCGACCGGTTACCGAGATCGGGTCGGCGGCGGCGATGCGGACCACCAGCTCCGGGCTGGCCACCGCGCGCAGGTCACGCGTGTCCGAGACCAGCACGTTGGTCCCGCGCAGGTTGAGCACCAGCGGCGCCGCCTGGCCACCGGCGTCGCCGCGCCAGCCCAGCGTGCCGTCGACCTGCAGCGTGCCCTCGCCGGACGCCACGCTGCCGACGATGCGTGCGCTGCCGTCCGGCAGCGCATCCAGGCGCACGTCGCCTGCCTCGAGCACGATCCCGAGCGCCGGCAATTCGGTGGTGAACGCCGACAGCCGTGCCTGGCCACCCAGCGCGGGTGCCGCGCGCGTGCCGCCGAGACTGATGCGGCCGGTCAACGCACCCTTCGGTTCCACGATGTCCGGCGAGAACAGTTCCAGCCAGGTCAGCTCGCGGATGTCGAAGCCGAGTTCACCGTCGAGCGGCGCGGTGGGCTCCCAGCCGGTGCGCACGCGGGCGTCGATGCGGCCCTCGCCATTGAACCCGGTCCCCAGCGTCGCATCGACCTGTCGGGCATCGAACGTGGCATCGAAGGCGAGGTCGCTGTAGTCGACGAAGTCGCGCCGCGCCTGGGTACTGAGCCGCAGTCCGCCGCCGGGCGAGGTCACCCGGAGGTGGCCTGCGTAGGCGGCGCCGGCGGGGCGCGCCTGTGCATCGATGGCGATCTCGCCACGCAGGATCCAAGGGCGCCCGTCATCGCGCGCCGGGAGGTAGGGCGCCACCAGCGCCAGCGGCAAGCCCTTGCCGTCGATGTCGATGCCGCGTCGCGGCCAGTCGGCTTCCGCACACAGGGCGCCCTGGCCCGACGAGAAGCAGCTTCGGCCGAGCGTGAAGCGGCTGCCGTCCTGGCTGAAGCGCGCGGGCGCCTGCAACTGCCACGGCGCGCCGCGCTCCGGCGCAAGGCGCAACGCGTCGAGAGCGCCCTGCCAGCCACGCCCACGGCGCTGCAGGTTGCCGGCCAGCGCCAGCGTGCCCATCGCGCCCCGCGCGTCGGCCTCCAGCGCCAGGTTCTCGACCGCACCCGTCGCGTTGACCGAAAGGCGCTCCAGCGCCAGGCCGGCATTGACGCCGCTCGCATCGAGTCCGAGCGTCCCGGAACCGCGCGACCACGGCATGCGCCCCTGCACCCGCACGCTGTCCGCGGTGTAACCGGCATGGCGCAGGCCCCTGCCGGCGAGGTCGACGGTGACCTCCGGAGCGGTACGCGTGCCGGCCACGGCCACCGAACCGCGCAGCGATCCCGCGGCTGCGGGCAACAGGTCATCGAGCTGCAGCGGGTCGAACCGCGCATCGAGTTGGACACGGTCGGCCAACCTGCCGCGCGCCGAGAGGCGGCTGGCGCCGAGCGTCAGGTCGACGTCGCCGGCATAACCGGCCTCCACGACGCCGGGGACCCCACCCTGCATCTCGACGTGCACGCGCCCGGCCAGGCGCCTGCCACGGAGCGTGCCGCCGAGACCCGTGGCGTCGAGGCCGGCGTCGAGGCCGCCGTCGTCCCGCGTGGCGCCGGTGCTGGCCAGCGTTCCGTCGATGGCACCGGGAAAGGCCGGCGCG
>DATINB010000426.1:0-3132 GCA_035474775.1 Luteimonas sp. | reverse complement strand
CAGCCGCCGCACGAGTTCCTGGAGCTGGGCCACCTGCTCGACGAGATGCGGCTGTTCAAGACCGCGGACGAACTGTCGTTGATGCGGCGCGCCGCCGCCATCAGCATCGAGGCGCACCAGGCTGCGATGCGCACGGTCCGGCCCGGCATGCGCGAATACCAGGTCCAGGCCGCGGTGGAGCACGTCTTCCGTTGCCACGGTGCGGAACCTGCCTACTCCAGCATCGTCGGCGCCGGGCGCAATGCCTGCGTCCTGCATTACCGCGCCAACACCGATCGCATCGGCGGCAGCGACCTGGTGCTGCTGGACGCCGGGGCGGAGCATCGTGGCTACGCCGCGGACATCACCCGCACGTTCCCGGCCAGCGGTCGCTTCAGCCCGGCGCAACGTGCCCTGCACGACCTGGTGGGTGCGGCCCACGCAGCGGCGCTTGCCCAGGCGCGGCCCGGCGTCGCCTACGAGGCCGGGCACATGGCCGCGGTCCGGACGCTCACCGAAGGCCTGCTCTCGCTCGGCCTGCTGCGCGGTTCGCTCGAGGGCAATGTCGCCGATGGCAGCTACAAGCGCTACTACCGCCACAAGACCGGGCATTGGCTCGGGCTGGATGTCCACGACGTGGGCGAGTACCGCCTGGAGGGCGAGTCGCGCCTGCTGGAGCCGGGCATGGTGTTCACCATCGAGCCCGGGCTCTACGTGTCTGCCGACGACACCACGGTGGCCGGCAAGTGGCGCGGACTCGGCATCAGGACGGAAGACGACGTGGTGATCACCGCCACCGGCCATGCGCTGCTCACCGAGGGGCTGGCGCGCAGCGCCGACGAGATCGAGGCCTTCATGGCGGGGCAGCCTCGGCGAACGCTTCGCGGGTCAGGTTGAGCGGCGCGCTCGCGGTGCACAGCACGTCGTCCTCGATCCGGATGCCGCCATAGGGCCGGAACAGGTCGACCCGCGTCCAGTCGACGCTGTCCGCATGGGGGCCCGCGCGCAGCGGCTCCAGCAGCATGTCGATGAAGTACACGCCAGGTTCGATGGTGACCACCATGCCGGGCTCGAGGGTCCGGGTGAAACGCAGGTAGGGATGGCCGTCGGGCTTCGGCCGCGTGCCGCCACGGTCGGATTCCGCGAAGCCGGCGACGTCGTGCACCTGCAGGCCGATGCCGTGGCCGATGCCGTGCGGGAAGAACGCGCTGCTCACGCCGCTGTGCAGCGCCGCTTCCGCCGTGACGCGCAGGATGCCGGAGGCACGCAGCACCTCCGCGAGGGCGAGGTGCGCGTCCACGTGCAGCTGCCGGTAGTCGACGCCGGCGCGGACCTGGTCGCACAGGTGCTGCTGTGCGGCGTCGACGGCGTCGACGAGCCCCTGGAAGTCGTCGTGGCCTTCGGCGACATGGGTGCGCGTGATGTCGCAGGCGTACCCGCCGTGGCTGGCACCGGCATCGATCAGCAGGCTGCGGGCCGGCACGGGCGGCAGCCGCCCCAGCTCGGAGTAGTGCAGCACGGCACCATTGCGGTCCAGGGCCACGATGTTGTCGTAGGGCAGGTCGGCGGCGTCCTGACCGGCTGCCTGGCAGTACGCCAGGTGGATGCCGAACTCGCTGGCGCCGGCGCGGAAGGCGCGCTCTGCGGCGCGGTGCCCACGGACCCCGCGGCGGGTGGCGGCGCGCATCATCGCGACTTCGTAGGGCGTCTTGTAGGCGCGGTGGTACTCGAGGTAGTCCAGCACGGCGCGCGGATTGCCGGGGACGAAGCCACCGAGCGCGGACTGCGGCTCGCCGAGCACTGCGCACCGCGTGGGGTCGCCAGGCAAGTGCTGCAGGGCCTCCTCCGCGGTGCGGACGACCACGATGTCGAAGTGCTCCGTCCACCATCCCGACGGGCCTTCCGGCACCACGTGCCAGTAGTCGACGGGTTGCAGGTACACCAGTCGCGGACGCTGCCCGGGCGTGGCCACCACCCAGCTTCCCGGATTGCGCGTCAGCGGCAGCCAGGCCTTGAACTGCGGGTTCACCGCATAGGGATAGTCGCGGTCGTCGAATACCTGCACGTGCGGCTGGCCGCTGGGCACCACCAGATGTTCATGGCCACTGCGGGCCAGCGCCTCGGCGGTGCGCGCCTGCAGGGTCTCGAGGTGCTGGGCATAGAGCGGAGCGGGGTCGTGCATGCGGCTGGCCTGTCGCGGATCCGGACCGCATTCTGACCCATGCGCCGTTGCCGGCACGGTTATTCGTACTGGCTGCCGGGAGCCTCGATCCACGTCCGCAGGCGCGTGGCCTGCTGTTCGGTCAGGCCGATGAAGCGGAACCCGGTCCACGCCTGCCCCGGTGCGTTGGCCCGGTCGAGCCACAGGAGGTGCGCGCCGACGTCGACCGGCGCCTCATGGCCGCTGCCGTCGCGCAACAGGAACTGCAGCTGGAAGAGCGCGTCGTCGACCAGCGGCTCGCTGGCCATCATCAACATGCCGGTTTCGGAAATGTTGCCGACCCGGCCCACGACCCGCTCGGTCATCAGGTCGGTGACCAGGATGGTGTCCGACGCCTTGCGGCGCTTGGCACGGCGGAACTCGCTGATCACTGTGCCGCCTCCGGCGCAAGGACGCTTTCGCCGCGCCCGGCGAAGCTGCGCAGGGCGCCCATCGCCGCCTGCCATGCGCGGTCCACCAGGCGTCCGCGGTCGGCGGTCACGATCCGCGCCTGGTTGGCGGCCATCATCCGGGCCAGGGCGTCGAGCGAGTGCTCGCCCACGCGCTGGCCGCGCTGGTTCACGAACAATGCGTTGTCGGTCAGCGGACTGAACCACGACAGCCGGCGCCGCACCACGTCGCCCTGCTGGTTGATCACGAATTCGATCCAGGTCCCGAACGGGATCACCCGCAGCTGTTCGTAACGCGCCTGTTCGTCGGGTGTCCGCGGTGGCAGGGTCGGACGCCGTGCCTTCGCCGCATCCTCGCCCAGCCGCGTGCGGGCCTTGAGTTTCATGGCCAGTTCGGTCCGCGACGCCGGATCGCCCTCGTCGTCGCCGCGACCGCTGGTGAGGCGCTGCGCAATGACCGTGGCCTCGTCGCCGTGGTACCCCACCTGTGCGAGGGCGGCCTCGACGTGACTGGCCAGCGCCGGATCGGGCGGGGTGTCGCTA
>DATINB010000425.1:0-3493 GCA_035474775.1 Luteimonas sp. | reverse complement strand
GCTGCGTTCCGGCGAAACCCCACCCGGGCGCGCGCGCCGGGACGATGGGCCACGAACGCCTATAATCCCATCCTGCACGCCCGTTCACCCGAAAATCCAAGGAAATTCAATGGCTCGCGGAATCAACAAGGTGATCCTGGTCGGAAACCTCGGCAACGATCCGGACGTCAAGTACACCCAGGGCGGCATGGCCATCACCACCCTGAGCCTCGCGACGAGCAGCACGCGCAAGGACAAGGACGGCCAGCAGGTCGAGAAGACCGAATGGCACCGGGTCAAGCTGTTCGGCAAGCTCGGCGAGATCGCCGGCGAGTACCTCAAGAAGGGCCGCATGGTCTACATCGAGGGTTCGATCCGCTACGACAAGTTCACCGGCCAGGACGGCGTCGAGAAGTACTTCACCGACATCGTCGCCGACGAGATGCAGATGCTGGGCGGCCCCGGCGAGGGTGGCGGCGGTGGCGGCGGGGATCGCGCGACGCGTCCGCAGCGCGCCGATTCGCCCGCGCAGCGCTCCGAGTCGTCGTCAGGCGCCGCGAAGCGGCCGGCCCCCTCCCAGCAGGCGCCGATGGATGACTTCTCGGACGACGACATCCCGTTCTGACCGCAGCGGCGGACTTGCGGCGTTTCCTTTCCCCCATTTCTGGAGTGATGCGTGCCCACTTGGCTCGTAACTGGCGGTGCCGGCTTCATCGGCGGCAATTTCGTGATCGACGCGGTCGGCCGTGGCATCAAGGTGGTGAACCTGGATGCCCTGACCTATGCCGGCAACCTGGACACGCTGACGCCGCTGGATGGCAATCCCGACCACGTGTTCGCGCAGGGCGACATCGGCGATGCCGCGCTGGTGGCGCGGCTGCTCGCCGAGCACCGGCCGGATGCCGTGGTCAACTTCGCGGCGGAGAGCCATGTCGACCGTTCGATCGACGGGCCGGCCGCGTTCGTGCACACCAACGTGGTCGGCACGCTGGCGCTGCTGGAAGTGGTCCGCGATCACTGGAAGGCACTCGGAGACGAGGCCGGGACGGCGTTCCGATTCCTGCACGTCTCCACCGACGAGGTCTACGGATCGCTGGGCGCGAGCGGAAAGTTCCGCGAAGACACGCCATATGCGCCCAATTCGCCGTATTCGGCGTCCAAGGCGGCTTCGGACCACCTGGTGCGCGCGTTCCACCACACCTACGGCCTGCCGGTGCTGACCACCAACTGTTCCAACAACTATGGCCCGTACCAGTTCCCGGAGAAGCTCGTCCCGCTGGTGATCGCCAAGGCACTGGCCGGCGAGGCCCTGCCGGTCTACGGCGATGGCCGCAACGTGCGCGACTGGCTCTACGTCGGCGACCACTGCAGCGCGATCCGCGCGGTGCTGGAGCGCGGACGCGTCGGCGAGACCTACAACGTGGGCGGGGAGGCCGAGCGCGAGAACATCGAGGTCGTGAAGGCGATCTGCAGCCTCCTGGATGCCGAGCGGCCGCTTGCCGACGGGCGTGCCCGTGAATCGCTGATCACCTACGTCAAGGATCGCCCCGGGCACGACCGCCGCTATGCGATCGACGCCTCCAAGCTGCAGGGCGAGCTGGGCTGGACGCCGTCGCTGACCTTCGAACAGGGCATCGCGAAGACCGTGCGCTGGTACCTCGACAACCAGCCCTGGGTGCAGCGCGTCCTGGACGGCAGCTACCGGCTCGAGCGCATCGGGAGCGCCGCATGACCGCGCGCCGCGGCATCGTGCTGGCCGGCGGCTCCGGCACGCGCCTGTATCCACTGACGCAGACGGTGAGCAAGCAGCTGTTGCCGGTGTACGACAAGCCGATGATCTACTACCCGCTGAGCGCGCTGATGCTGGCCGGCATCCGCGAAGTGCTGATCATCAACACCCCGCACGAGCAGGCGCTGTTCCAGCAGTTGCTGGGCGACGGTTCGCGCTGGGGCATGCGGATCGATTACGCGGCGCAGCCCAGCCCCGACGGGCTGGCGCAGGCGTACCTCATCGGGCGCGAATTCGTCGACGGCAAGCCCAGCTGCCTGGTGCTCGGCGACAACATCTTCCATGGCCACGGCTTCACCGAACTGCTCAAGCGCGCGGATGCGCGCCAGCATGGGGCCAGCGTGTTCGGCTACTGGGTCAGCGACCCGGAGCGCTACGGCGTGGCGGAGTTCGACGCCGCCGGCAAGGTCATCGGGCTCGAGGAGAAGCCGAAGGTGCCGCGCTCCAACTACGCCGTCACCGGCCTGTATTTCTACGATGGCCGCGCCAGCGACTTCGCGGCGTCGCTGGTGCCGTCGCCGCGTGGCGAGCTGGAGATCACCGACCTGAACCAGTGCTACCTCGACGAAGGCACGCTGCATCTCGAGCAGCTCGGGCGCGGCTATGCCTGGCTCGATACCGGTACCCACCAGTCGCTGCTGGAGGCATCGAACTTCATCGAGACGGTGGAAGCGCGGCAGGGCCTGCGCGTGTGCTGCCCCGAGGAAATCGCGTGGCAGAACGGCTGGATCGGTGCCGAGGATCTCGAGCGGCTGGCGGCGCCATTGGCGAAGAACGGCTATGGCCAGTACCTGCTGTCGCTGGTGGAGCGGGGCGTGGTGCGATGAAGGTGGTGGAAACCGGCCTGCCGGGCTGCGTGGTCATCGAGCCGCAGGTGTTCGGCGACGACCGCGGCTTCTTCTTCGAGTCGTTCAACAGCGACAAGCTGGCCGTGCACGGCATCACGCCCACGTTCGTGCAGGGCAACGTGTCGTCGTCCAGCGACGGGGTGCTGCGCGGCCTGCATTACCAGTGGCCCAATCCGCAGGGCAAGTACGTCTCGGTGGTGGAGGGCGAAGTCTGGGACGTCGCGGTCGACATCCGCCTGGGGTCACCCACGTTCGGGCGCTGGACCGCGGTGGTGCTGAGCGCGGAGAACCGGCGGCACTTCTGGATCCCCGAGGGATTCGCGCATGGCTTCGTGACGCTGAGCGCGCGCGCGGTGTTCACCTACCTGTGCACCGCGACCTATGACCGCGATGCCGATGCCGCGCTGCGCTGGAATGACGCCGAGCTGGCCATCGACTGGCCGGTCGCCGAGCCGCGCCTGTCCGGCAAGGACGCGCAGGCGCCGTTCCTGGCCGACGTGCCACGGGAGCGGCTGCCGGTCTACGTGCCATGAGGATCCTGCTGTTCGGGGCCAACGGGCAGGTCGGCCATGAACTGCGGCGCAGCCTGGCACCGCTCGGCCAGGTGGTGTGCACCACGCGGTCGGGCGCACTCGACGATGGCGGGCCCTGTGAACCGGCCGATTTCGACCGGCCGACCGACCTGCCCGGCTTGATCGCGCGCATCGCCCCCGACCTGGTCGTCAATGCCGCGGCCTACACCGCCGTGGACCGTGCCGAGGCGGATCGCGAGGCAGCCTTCCGGGCCAACGCCGACGCCCCGCGGGCCATTGCCGATGCCTGTGCCCGCCGACGCATCCGCATGGTCCATTACTCGACCGACTACGTGTTCGATGGC
>DATINB010000424.1:0-5545 GCA_035474775.1 Luteimonas sp. | reverse complement strand
TCTCCAGGACGGCCAGTTCACGCCGCCCGACGCCGGTCGCGATCCCCGACAGCACGGCGGTCGCCTCCATGGCGACCAGCGGACCCCTGTCCTGGAAGGTCGTCACCTGCAGGCCGGCGCAGGGCTCGATGGAGGCAATCACCGCGCCACCCCCAGCGGGGTAGAAGCCATGGGTCTCGAGCTCCACGTCGGCGTAGACGCCCATGCGGCGCAGCGCAGGCAGGAAGGCCTGCTGGATGAAGTCGGCGCTCGGTGCCATCGGGTTGTGCGTTCCGCCCTCCAGACGGACGCGCGAGGAAGCGCCAGCCCGCCAGAACGCCGGAAGCAGTGTCTGCAGCACCAGCATGGTCGAGCCAGCGGTCCCGAGCGCGAACGTATAGTCGCCGGGCACGACAGGGCCCGGGACGAAGGCCACCTCGGTCGACCCAAGGGCCGCGTCCACCAGCTCGCCACCGCTGATCGTGCAGGCCGCCTGCACGGCCGTCAGGTGCTGGCGCATCAGTCCCGGGCGCGGGCGCCCGGCGCGGATGCCGCGCATGGTGAATCCGGTCCCGGTGCACAGCGAGAGCGTCAGCGCGGAGCGCAGCAGTTGCCCGCCGCCACCGGCACCGTCGAGTTCGAGCATGTCCATCACAATCCCCTGCCCGGGCGGTGGACCGCCCGGGTATTCTCGTTCCATTGTCGCGCCAGCGCCGGCCGATCGCGAATCAGCCCTTGACGCACACCACCTGGCGCAGCGTGTGCACGATCTCGACAAGGTCACTCTGGGCCGCCATCACCGCCTCGATCGACTTGTAGGCGCGCGGCGACTCGTCCACCACATCGGCATCCTTGCGGCACTCCACATGTGCCGTGGCCTGCGCATGCTCCGCGACGCTGATCAGCTTGCGCGCCTGGGTGCGGCTCATGACGCGCCCCGCACCGTGGCTGCAGCTGCAGAAGCTGTCCGGATTGCCAAGCCCGCGCACGATGAAGCTCTTGGCCCCCATGCTGCCCGGGATGATGCCGAGCTCGCCCTTCTTCGCGCTCACCGCGCCCTTGCGGGTCACGAAAATGTCCTGGCCGAAATGGTGCTCGCGGCTCACGTAGTTGTGGTGGCAGTTGACCGCCTCCGCCTGGGCCTCGAACGGCTTCTCGATCACCCGGCGCGCGGCATCGACTACGTGCCGCATCATGATCTGGCGGTTCGTGCGTGCGTAGCGCTGTGCCCAGTCGACCGCGAACACGTAGTCGTCGTAGTGCTCGCTGCCCTCCGGCAGGTAGGCGAGATCCTCGTCCGGCAAGTTGATCATCCAGCGGCGCATGTCCTTCTTGGCCAGTTCGATGAAGTGCGTGCCGATCGCGTTGCCCACGCCGCGCGAGCCCGAGTGCAGCATGAACCACACACGCGCCTCCTCGTCCAGGCAGACTTCCACGAAGTGGTTGCCGGTGCCGAGGGTGCCGAGATGGTGCAGGTTGTTGGTGTTCTTCAACCTCGGGTGGCGCTCGGTGATGCGGGCGAAATCGGCCGACAGCGCCGACCAGCCCTCCACCGAGCCTGCGGAAGGCGTGTCCCAGGCGCCCTTGTCGCGCCTGCCGCGGCCGACGGTGCGCCCGTGGGGCACCGCACGCTCGATGGCGCCGCGCAGGCCAGCCAGGGTGTCCGGCAGGTCCTCGGCGCGCAGCGTGGTGCGCACGGCGATCATGCCGCAGCCGATGTCGACGCCGACGGCAGCGGGGATGATGGCGCCGATGGTCGGCACCACGGAACCCACAGTGGCGCCCTTGCCCAGGTGCACGTCCGGCATGACCGCAATGTGCTTGTGGATGAAGGGCAGCTTCGCGATGTTCTTGAGCTGCTCGCGCGCCGCGTCCTCGAGCGGCACGCCGCGCGTCCAGGTCTTGATCGGGGCCGCGCCCTGCTCGTGGATGACGTCGTAGTTGCTGGTATTCATGGCGTTCCTGCCTGGTTGTGTTGGCGTCTTGTGCCGCCGATAAAAAGGTGCGGTGACGAAGGTGGTGGAACACTCTGCACGCCTGGCCGAAGCCTGGCGGCAGTGGGGATCGAACCCAACCCATTCCTGGGGAACCTTGTAGTTCCACCGGCATTCACCGCGAAACCGTGCCGCGTCACGCTGCGGCGTTGTCATCAATGTCCTCAAGCGACAAACGTTCGTGGAACAGACTGCTCTACCCGCTGAGCTACCGTCCGGAGACGGGCGGGAATCGAACCCGCGACCCGTGGAGTTCCACTGGCATTCGCATGCGAACCTCTCGTTCAAGCTGCCGGCGATGTGCCCGACGAAGTTGGTGGAACGTCCTGCTCTGCCACTGAGCTACCACCTTGCGGCGGGCGGGAGTCGAACCCGCGACCTGGAGCTTAAAAGGCTGTAGTTCCACCGGCATTCGGGCGCGCCGTCGACACTTGAAACCTGATTGTCCTGGCCCGGCCGGCCCCATTGCCGGCCGGGCACCCCTCCTACAGTTCGATCGCGGCGATGCGCTCGGTCCAGCGGCCTTCCATGCCGTCCGCGGCATAGGCGGCAAGCAGTTCGAAGACCGCGTCACTGAAGCCGCCGACATGCAACACGTCGGTGCGCTCCACCGTCTGGCTGGTGGAGTTCGGCTGGAGGTCGATGCAGACCAGCCGCGCCTGCGGGCACCGCGTCTTCAGCGTTGCCCACTCGCGCATCGTCTGCGTCGCCCCGCCCCGGGTGTCGCGCCAGCTTTCGTTGTCGGACACCAGCACCACCAGGTCGACCGTCGCCTTCTCCTTGTTGAGCCTCGCCAGCGGCGCGCTGACCGAAGTCCCGCCACCGCACAGCGCGGCCAGTTGGGTCGCCTGCGTCACCACGCTGTCCCGCGGGTTCAACACCAGGTCGCGCACCTCGGTGTCGAACGGCAGCACGCGCACTCCCGGGTTGGTCCGCAGCAGCGACGCCGCCACCAGCGCGGCCACGTCCACGCAGCGGGCCGCGGTGGTCGAGCCGCGGCGGTACCCCGTCACCGGCGACGCCATGGAGCCGGACACGTCGACCGCCACCGCCACGCTGCCTGTGATCACCGGCACCTTGCGGGTCGCAACCTCCATCGCGTCTTGCAGCGCTTCGGTGATCGCCAGCGGCAACGCGGCCGCTGCGCGGTACGCCATCAGCAACTGGTAGGGAAACACCCGCGCCCGGGTGATCTCCGCCGGATGCCGCAACCGTGCCGCCACCTCCAGCACCACCCCTTCGTCCTCGAAGACCCCATTGCGCGCGAACGTGTTGAGGTTCATGCGCAACGTCTGCCATGACGCCCGGCGGGCCAGTTCGATCCAGTGCTCGCGCGTCAACGGAAGCGACGTGTAGTACTGGAACGGCAGGTCCGGCAGCGCCCCGGACGGCTCACGCTTGAACGCTTCGTAGGCCTGCAAGACAGCCGGCAGCGCCTCCTCGCGGAACGGGCGGCCGACGACCCACGCATACAGCGCCTCGCGTTCCGGGTCCGCCGGCTTCGGATGCACCATGCGGATCACGTCCGCCAGCGACGGCTGCTGACCGATGGCCGCGGCGACCAGCGCGTCCGTCGACGCGCCCGCCAGCCACCGCTGCACTAGGCGCTTCGGGCGCGAGCCCAGCGACTTGCGCCCGACACGGCCGCTGCGCAGGATCTGCACCACGTTGCGCAGCATCCGGCCGTTGGTCACCACGCGCGGGAAGGCGACGGCGAACAGGTCCGGGTCGCGCACACTCAGCGTCGCCAACAGCAGCGCCGGCATGTCCTTCATGTGCCCGACCTCGCGGGCATGGACCGCTACCCGTGCCACGAACGACGCCGGGACCTGCGACGCCAGCATCAGCACGGTCGCCAGCTGGGCCTCGTCCGAGGCGTAGAAGGTGCCGTTAAGGCAGCCCGTGGCCGCGTACAGCGCGAGGGCGCCCTCCGGGGTGCGGCGGTAAGCCGGCGCGCCCTCGTGGTTGCGGGTGTCTGCTGACGGCACCAGCGCGCCGCGGATCGATTGGAAAAGAGTGGTGTTGGCCATTGTCGTGCTCCTGCAGGAAACGCCTGCTGGTGCCGTCATCAGCGCAATGGCCGTGCCAACCCTCGATGCCGGCAAGATTGGCCATTGGTTTCAGTCACTTAGCTGCACATAGCAGATTTCTAGAGTCAAGGGACTTCGCCGTTTCCGTATACTCTGGTATCTTCTTTTATCAGTCGGGATCGTATGGCGAAGCTCCAGATTGTCATCGGCATGCTTGGCACCCAACTCGACGCCGGCACCGGGCCGGGCCGGTGGGAGAAGTGGCGCCCAACCGTCGCGCTCACCATGTACGAGGACTTCCTCGTCGACCGCCTTGAGCTGGTCGTCGACGAGCGGCGGTACAACTCGGTGGCGGACTGCGTGGTCCAGGACGTCGCGCAGGCCTCGCCCGAGACCACCGTGCGTCGCCACGACATGTACCTGGCCGATCCCTGGGACTTCGAGACCGTCTACGCGACCCTGCACGACTTCCTGCGCGGCTACGACTTCCAGCCCGACGAGGAGGACTACTACGTCCACATCACCACCGGCACGCACGTCGTGCAGATCTGCTGGTTCCTTCTGACCGAAAGCCGGCACTTCCCCGGTCGCCTGCTGCAGTCCTCGCCGCCGCGCAAGCAGGGCGACGACGCCGGCACCTACAGCATCATCGACCTCGACCTGTCCCGGTACGACGCCATCGCCCAGCGCTTCGCGCAGGAACGGCTCGACGACCGTGCACTGCTCAAGAGCGGGATCGAAACCCGCAACCCCGCCTTCAACCGGATGATCGAGCAGATCGAGACCGTGGCCACGCGGTCGCGCGCGCCGATGCTGCTCATGGGGCCCACCGGTGCCGGCAAGAGCCAGCTCGCCAAGCGCGTCTTCGAGCTCAAGAAGCTGAAACATCAGTTGCCCGGCAGGTTCGTCGAGGTGAACTGCGCCACCCTGCGCGGCGATGGCGCCATGAGCACGCTGTTCGGGCACGTCAAGGGTGCCTATACGGGCGCGGTGGGTGACCGCGCCGGGCTGCTGCGGTCGGCCCACCAGGGCCTGCTGTTCCTGGACGAGATCGGCGAGCTCGGTGCGGACGAGCAGGCCATGCTCCTGCGCGCCCTAGAGGAAAAGCGCTTCTTTCCCGCCGGTGGCGACCGTGAGGTCGAAAGCGACTTCCAGCTGATCGCCGGCACCAACCGCGATCTCCAGGCCGCCGTGCAGCAAGGACGCTTCCGCGAAGACCTGTTCGCGCGTCTCAACCTGTGGACCTATCGCCTGCCCGGCCTGGCCGAGCGCATGGAGGACATCGAGCCCAACCTCGACTTCGAGCTGGAGCGCTGGTCCCGCGAGCAGCGCCAGCGCGTGACGCTCAACAAGGAGGCCCGTGCGCGGTTCCTCACCTTCGCCACCAGCGCCGAGGCGACGTGGAGCGGCAACTTCCGCGATCTCGGCGCATCGGTCATGCGCATGGCCACGCTGTCTACGGCTGGACGGGTGCAAGTCGACGTCGTCGACGAGGAAATCGGCCGGCTGCGCCGCCAATGGCGCGGCGCAGCGCCCCCGTCG
>DATINB010000423.1:0-3276 GCA_035474775.1 Luteimonas sp. | reverse complement strand
CTGGGACGGGAGGCGTTCCCGAACACACCGGCTGCGGATACCGAGTGCCACGGATCCGCGTCACGTGATCGAGCGACGCCACTGCGCGAGCAGCACGGCCGTCGCGGCCGCCACGTTGAGGCTCTCCACGCGGCCGCTGCCCGGGATCGACAGACGCAGGTCGCAGGCGCCGGCAAGCGCCGGGGACATGCCCTCGCCCTCCGCGCCCAGCACCAGCACCAGGCGCGTCGGCAGCACGGTGGCGAACAGGTCGGCGCCGCCCCGCACCACGGTTCCCGCCAGCGTGAAACCGGCGGTACGCAATGCCGCGATGCCCGACACGTCGTCGTCGAGGTGCACCAGCGGCACCGCCTCGGCGCCGCCCTCCGCCACGCGGGCCGCGGCGCCGGACAGCGACAGCCCGCCGTGACGCGGCAGCAGCACGGCGCCCACGCCGAAATGCGCCGAGGAGCGCAGGATGGCGCCGAAGTTGTGCGGGTTGCCGACCCCGTCAAGCCAGATGGCGCATGCCGGTCCGGCCGGCACGGCGACCAGCCAGTCCGGCAGGGCCGGAATGGGCGCGCGCAGGACGTCGGCGACCACGCCCTCGTGGTGGGCACTGGCCGCCAGCTTGTGCAGGTCCTCGGCCTCCACCACGCGATAGCCGATGCGCTGCGCGGCGCACCATCGCAACACCGGCTGCAGCTGTGGGATGCGCGACTGCAGCAGGTACAGCTTGCGGAGGGCGTGCGGGCGCTGGTCGAACACGGCCCTGACCGCATTGAGGCCGTACAGGCGCAGCTCGCGGGACGGCGCGGCCGTCGCGGGCACCGCGGCCGCCGGCGGCGCGGGCACTGCCGCGGTGGCTCCGCGCACCGGAGGTGGCTGTCCGGGCCGGCGCGGGCCGCCCGGCCAGCGCGGAGCCGTCACCGCAGCGGTCCGTTCATGGCACCGGGACGCGTGCCCGGGCCGTGTCTGCGCCGACGCGCCACGGCCCCCTGCCGAACGGGCCCGGTTGCCGGGCGTTCGACGACCATTGCGCGGCGCGGCGCAGGACCGGCATGCCGGCACGCACCCGCACGGCCCGGACGTGGTTCGATCATGGACGGCTCCTGATGGCGCGGCGCGACTCGCCGGCACCATTCTCGCCGATCCGCGCACGTGGTCAGGCGTGCCCGGCCACCACGGGGGTGTCGCGCTCCAGTTGTTCGAGCTTGCGCGTGATGGTGTCCGGCGAACGCGTGAACGGCGCGAGCAGCGCATAGAACGCCGGGACCACGAACAGCGACAGCAGCGTCGCGAACGACACCCCGAAGATGATCACCACCCCGATCGTCGCGCGGCTGGCCGAACCGGGGCCACCGAAGGCCACCAGCGGCACCGCGCCCACCACGGTGGCGATCGAGGTCATCAGGATCGGGCGCAGGCGCACCTTGGCCGACTCCGCGATCGCCTCCAGGACGTCGCGGCCCTCGTCGCGCAGCTGGTTGGCGAACTCCACGATCAGGATGCCGTTCTTGGCCGCCAGCCCGACCAGCATCACCAGCCCGATCTGGCTGAACAGGTTGAGGCTGCCGCCAGTGACCCACAGGCCCAGCAGTGCGCCGACGATCGCCAGCGGCACGGTGAGGATGATGATGATCGGGTGGATGAAGCTCTCGAACTGCGCCGCCAGCACCAGGTACACGATCAGCAGCGCCATCAGGAAGGTCAGCACGATGGCGCCGCCGGCCTGCTGGAATTCGCGCGACTCGCCCTTCCAGTCGATCTGCGCATGGTCCGGCAACTCTTCCTCGACGGCCGCCTGGGTCCAGGCGATCGCTTCGCCCATGGTGTAGCCGGGCGCCAGGCCGGAACTGATGGTGATCGAGCGCAGCCGGTTGAACCGGTTGAAGCTCCCGGGCTCGGCGATCTCGGTCAGCGTGACCAGGTTGCCGAGCGGGATCAGCGCGTCGCCGGCGCCACGTACGTAGGTGTTGGCGAGGTCGGCCGGCGATGCGCGGTTCTCGCGACCGGCCTGCAGCATCACGTCGTATTCCTCGCCGTTGTCGACGAAGGTGGTGACCTGGCGCGAGCCCATCATGGTCTCGAGCGTGCTGCCGATCTCCTGCACCGAGACCCCGAGGTCGGCGGCGCGCGCGCGGTCGATCACCACGCGCATCTGCGGCCGGGTTTCCTTGTAGTCGGAGTCGACACCGAACAGGCCGGGGTTCTCGGCCATGCGTGCCAGCATCACGTCGCGCCACTTGGCCAGCTCGGCGTAGTCCGGCCCGCCCAGCACCAGCTGGTAGCGCTGGCCGCGCCCGCCGATGAGCCCGCCCGGCACGTTCGCACGCGCCTGGATCCCGGGCACCTTGGACAGCTTGGCGCGCAATCCGGTGACCACCTCGTCGGTGCTGACGTCGCGCTTGTCCCAGTCCTGCAGGAACACCACGATGTTGCCGGTGTGCATCTCCTCGCTGTTGCCGCCGCCACCGCCGGGCACGCGCGAATTCGCGCGCTGGATCGGCTGGCCGCCGCCGATGCTGGGGGCGAGGATGCGCTCGACCTGCTGCACCTGGCTGACGGTGTAGTCGAAGCCGGCACCCTCGGGGCCCTGGATCGAGACGAAGAAACGCCCGCGGTCCTCCGGTGGCGCGAGTTCCTTCGGCACGTGGGTGTACAGCAGCACCGCCGCCACGGCGCACAGGCCCATCGCCACCCCCATCATCAGCAGGATGCGGCCGCGCGACTGGTGCACCATGCCCGAGACACGGCGGCCATAGGCATCCCCGAAGCGCGCCAGTCCGCGGTTGATCCAGCCGCTCGGGCCACGCGCGCGCCCGGTGCGCGCCCGCACCAGCTGCGCCGACATCATCGGCGTCAGCGTCAGCGCCACGAACGCCGAGATCGCCACCGCCGCCGCGAGCGCCACCGACAGTTCGCGGAACAACCGCCCGGTGTTGCCCTCCATGAACCCGACCGGCAGGAACACCGCGACCAGCACCGCGGTGGTCGCGATCACCGCGAAGGACACCTGCGCGGTGCCGCGCTTGGCGGCCACCAGCGGCGGTTCGCCGAGGTCCGCGCGGCGCTGGATGTTCTCCAGCACGATGATGGCGTCGTCGACCACCAGCCCGATGCACAGCACCAGTGCCAGCAGGGTCAGCAGGTTGATCGAGAACCCGAACGCGTACAGCGCGATGAACGCCGCCACCAGGCACACCGGCACCGTGACCGCCGGGATCAACGCCGCGCGGAAACTGCCCAGGAACAGCCAGATTACCACCAGCACCAGGGCCATGGCCTCGAACAGCG
>DATINB010000422.1:0-7296 GCA_035474775.1 Luteimonas sp. | reverse complement strand
TGCGAGATGGACACCCTCCTCGACATCGCCCGCCGCCACGGGCTGGCGGTGATCGAGGACGCCGCGCAGGGCATGCTGTCGCGCTACCGCGGTCGCCATCTGGGCAGCTTCGGCGAGTACGGGGCACTCAGCTTCCACGAGACCAAGAACGTGATCAGCGGCGAGGGCGGCGCGCTGCTGGTGCGCGAACCCGGCAACCTCGAGCGCGCCGAGATCGTGCGCGAGAAGGGCACCAACCGCAGCCAGTTCTTCCGCGGCCAGGTGGACAAGTACACCTGGGTGGGACCCGGCTCCTCGTACCTGCCGGGCGAGATCACCGCCGCCTTCCTCGCGGCGCAACTCGACGAGGCGACCGCGTTGACGGCGCGCCGGCTGGCGATCTGGGACGCCTACCATGCCTGGGCCGAGCCGCACGAACGCGCGGGGCGCCTGCGCCGGCCCACCGTGCCGGAGGCGTGCACCCACAACGCCCACATGTACTACCTGGTGCTGCCCTCGCTGGGCGCACGGACCTCGGTGATCGAGTCGCTGCGACGGGACGGGGTGAACGCCGTGTTCCACTACGTGCCGCTGCACAGCTCGCCGGCGGGCCGCCGGCTGGCGCGCACCCATGGCGAGCTCGCGGTGACCGATGCGGTCGCCGACGGCCTGATGCGGATGCCGCTGTGGATCGGCCTGGACACCCACCTGCCCGAGGTGTTCGCGGCCGCCGACCGTGCGTTGCAGGCTCTGGACTAGTCGGCGCCGGGCAGCGGGCCCACCGCCGCGGCCAGCTCGGGATGGCGCCGCGCGAACGCCGGCGAGAAGACGTTGAGCTGGTGCCTGCGCAGCATGTCCAGCACCCGGATGCGCAGCTCCGGGCCCAGCCCGCAGACCGTCAGCTGGTCCACGCAGGTGCGGTCCGGACCCGGGTTGCGGATCACGTGGCCGTACTCGCCGGCCATGGCCCGGTAGTAGGAATGGATGCCGACCAGCGCACCGCGCGAGTGCAGGGTCAGCGGCACCTGGATGGCCAGCAGCAGCACCGCGCAGGCGGCCACCATGCGCTGCACCGGCGCGTGCCGCGGACGGTCGAGCGCCCGCGAGGTCGCCATCAGCAGCAACGCCAGGATCCCGATCTGGTACAGGCTGACGTAGCGGTCCTGGTCGAAGTACAGCGAGCCGCGCACGAACACGCGCCCATACAGGACCCCGGCGATGTAGCCGTAGAAGAGCAGCATCAGGCACACCGCCATGAAGGCCGCGGCCCGCGGCCGGTCGCGCAGCGCGCGCCACCAGAACCAGACGTGCGCCGCGGCCACCACCAGGCCCAGCACGACCTGGCCGAGCTGCCAGTGCGTGCGCAGGAAATACTCGAGCACGCCTTTCCAGGCGACCCCCGAGGCCAGCGGGCTGATGCCCCAGCGCCAGGCGTCGGACCCGTGGGCCACCAGACCGGCGATGTGCGCGTCGAACGGTGCGTTGAAGACCGCCAGCGTTTCGCCGCGGATCTCGCCGTAGGTGGCGTACAGCAATCGCGACGCGACCAGCGCGGCCACGACGATGCCGACCAGTCCCAGCGCGCGGCGCATGCGCCCGAGGCGCCAGCCGGCATGCAGGATGGCCATCGCCACCGCGATGCCGGCGATCGTCGCCGAGGTGTCCGCGACGACCGCATAGAGCAGGATCCAGCAGGCGAACAGCCACGTCCGCGCGCCCTGCAGCGCGCCCCAGGCCGCGCCGAAGGCCAGGAACGCGAGCAGGTAGTCCAGGAATCCGAGCGCCACCATGGAGTACAGCCACGTGTAGAAGGCGTTCAGCGAAAGCTGCACGGCCGCCACCGCGGCCAGGGCCAGGTATGCGGCGGGCGGGCGGTCGGCGGGCGGTGCATCGGACAGGGCGGTGCGCGCCAGCACCCACCAGCCGGCCACGGCGAACACCGCCCCGGCGATCGCCTCGAAGCGGAAATCCAGCCCCAGCCACCAGGCGTTGAGCAGCATCATCAGCTTGAAGTGCGGCAGCCCGTGGTCGAACCCGCGGCGCTTCACCAGGAAGTCCCCGAGGTCACCGTTGCCGTCGATCACGTGGCGCAGGAACGTGTCCACGAAGATCCAGTTGTCCGCCATGATCATCGGGTTGGCGACGGCACTGGCGTACAGCAGCGTGTTGGCCGCGATCACCGCCACCAGCACCCACATCGCGACCGCGCCGCGGTGGGGGAACGGATCGCTGGCGAGTGCTGGGGGCATGTCCACGGGATCCGGGCGGGCGAATCGGACCAGCGCGCACCCTGGTCGGGGCCGCTACCTTACCTTCTCCACCATCGCGCGGCACCGGGCCGGCGGGCGCGGGTGGCCGTGGTCGCGCACCGCGTGCGCAGCCGGTAAAATCGGCGGTTCGCCACCTTCGGGCTGGCATCCGTCAATGCAGGTGTTGTGCACGATGAAGATCCTGGTCGGCTACAAGCGCGTGGTGGACTACAACGTCCGCATCCAGGTCAAGCCCGACGGCTCCGGCGTGGTCACCGACGGCGTCAAGCTCTCGGCCAACCCGTTCGACGAGATCGCGCTCGAGGAGGCCTTGCGGCTCCGTGACAAGGGCGTGGCCACCGAGGTCGTCGTCGCCACCATCGCGCCGGCCGACGCCCAGGCGCACCTGCGCAACGGCCTGGCCATGGGCGCCAACCGCGCCATCCACGTGGTCAGCGACCAGCCGGTGCAGTCGCTGACCGCGGCGCGCATCTTCCTGAAGCTGATCGAGCGCGAGCAGCCGGACCTGGTGATCCTCGGCAAGCAGGCCATCGACGACGACGCCAGCCAGACCGGGCAGATGCTGGCCACGCTGTGGCAGCGCCCGCAGGCCACGTTCGCGTCGAAGGTCGAGATCGCAGACGGCAAGGCCACTGTCACCCGCGAGGTCGATGCCGGGCTGGAGACGCTGGAGATCGACCTGCCCGCGGTGGTCACCACCGACCTGCGCCTTAACGAACCGCGCTTCATCAAGCTTCCCGACATCATGAAGGCCAAGTCCAAGCCGATGGAAAGCATTCCGCTGGCGGAGCTGGGCATCGAGGCCATCGACATGCTCACGGCGACGCACTTCGCGGCACCGCCGAAGCGCAGCAAGGGCGTGATGGTCAAGGACGCGGCCGAACTGGTCGCGCTACTCAAGCAGAAGGGGTTGCTGTGATGGCCAAGGTCCTGATCGTCGCCGAACACGCCGACGGCAAGCTCAATGCCGCCACCGCCAAGTGCGTGTCCGCCGCGCAGGCGCTGTCGCCCGACGCGATCGACGTGCTGGTGCTGGCCGCCGATCCGTCGGCGGTCGCGGCCGACGCGGCCACCCTGGCCGGCGTGTCGCGCGTGCTGGCGGTCGCCAACCCGGCCAACGCGCACGCCATCGCGCAGGTGCTCGCACCGCAGGTGGCCGCGCTGGCAGGCGGCTACAGCCACGTGTTCGGCCCCAGCACCACGTTCGGCAAGGACCTGATGCCCTGCGTGGCCGCGCTGCTCGGCGTGGCGCAGGTGTCGGACGTGATGTCGGTGGAATCGAGCCACGTGTTCAAGCGCCCGATCTACGCCGGCAACGCGGTGATCACGGTGGAAGTCGCCGAAGGGCGGGTCGTGGTCGCGACCGTGCGCAGCGCGTCGTGGCCGGAGGCCGCACGCGGCGGCAGCGCGTCGGTGGACGCCACCACGGTGGACGCGGTGCTGCCCACGCACACGCGCTTCATCGGGCTCGCCGCGGGCAGCAGCGATCGCCCCGACCTGCAGAGCGCCCGGCGGGTGGTCTCGGGCGGACGTGGCGTCGGCTCGGCCGAGAACTTCAAGGTCGTGTTCGACTTCGCCGACAAGCTCGGCGCCGCGGTCGGCGCCTCGCGCGCCGCGGTCGATGCCGGTTACGTGCCCAACGAACTGCAGGTGGGCCAGACCGGCAAGATCATCTCGCCGGAGCTGTACATCGCGATCGGCATCAGCGGCGCGATCCAGCACCTGACCGGCATCAAGGACGCCGGCACCATCGTCGCGATCAACAAGGACGCCGATTCGGCGATCTTCGAGATCGCCGACATCGGGCTGGTCGGCGACCTGTTCAAGCTGCTCCCGGAGCTGGAGGCCGCGCTGGGCTGAGTCCGGCGGCGGCGGGAACGGCCGCGCGAGCGGCCGCCCGGCGTGCGTCCCGCGCTCAGCCGTTGCACGAGAACGGGACGCCGGTGCTGGCGCGGAGGCGCTCGTCGTCGATGCCGTCGGCCGCCTCCACCAGCACCAGTCCGTTCGCCGTGACATCGAACACCGCCAGGTCGGTGATGATGCGGTCGACCACGCGCACGCCGGTCAGCGGCAGCGTGCACTCGGGGAGGATCTTGTGGCCGCCGTCCCTGGCCAGGTGCTCCATCAGCACCACGACGCGCTTGACGCCGGCGACCAGGTCCATCGCGCCGCCCATGCCCTTGACCATCTTGCCGGGCACCATCCAGTTGGCGAGATCACCCTTGTCGGTGACCTGCATCGCACCCAGGATCGCCAGGTCGATGTGGCCACCGCGGATCATCGCGAACGAATCGTGGCTGCCGAAATAGCTCGCGCCCTTGCGCGCCGTCACGGTCTGCTTGCCGGCGTTGATGAGGTCGGCATCGACCTCGTCGTCGGTGGGGAACGGTCCGATTCCGAGGAGGCCGTTCTCGGACTGCAGCCAGACATCGGTGCCGTCGGGAATGTGGTTGGCCACCAGCGTCGGCAGTCCGATGCCCAGGTTCACGTAGGCACCGTCGGTCAGCTCGCGCGCGGCGCGCCGTGCCATCTCGTCGCGGCTCCAGGCCATCAGTTCGCTCCCTGGCGCACCGTGCGCTGTTCGATGCGTTTCTCCGGCGTCGCGTTGACCACGATGCGATCGACGTAGATTCCCGGCAGGTGGACGTGGTCGGGATCGATCGAACCGGTCTCCACCAGTTCCTCGACCTCCACCACGCAGACCTTGCCGGCCATCGCGCAGGCGGGGTTGAAGTTGCGCGCGGTCTTGCGGAACACCAGGTTGCCGGCACGATCGGCCTTCCAGGCCTTGACCAGCGCCACGTCGGCGACCAGCGCGTGCTCGAGCACGTAGTGCTTGCCGCCGAATTCGCGGGTGTCCTTGCCTTCGGCGACGATCGTGCCGTAGCCGGTCGCCGTGTAGAACGCCGGGATGCCGGCGCCGCCGGCACGCAGGCGCTCGGCCAACGTGCCCTGGGGATTGAACTCGAGCTCGAGCTCGCCGCCGAGGTACTGGCGCTCGAATTCCTTGTTCTCGCCCACGTACGACGAAATCATCTTGCGGATCTGCCGGGTCTCCAGCAGCTGGCCGAGGCCGAAGCCGTCGACGCCGGCGTTGTTGGAGATCACCGTCAGCCCGCGCACGCCGGAGTCGCGCAGGGCGGCGATCAGCGCTTCCGGAATGCCGCACAAGCCGAAGCCACCCACGGCGAGCGTCTGGCCATCGGCCACGAGCCCGCCGAGGGCATCCGCCGCCGAACCATGGAGCTTGCCGACCGCGACCGGCGGGTCGCCGGGTGAGGGGTGGAGATTCGTCATCGACGCCGCCATCGCATTGCTGGGCCGCCATGATAGCGTCCGCGTCCGGTGCCGGCAGGTCGTCCGCGCAACTGCCGCGCGCTTCGCGACCACGCATCCCCGGGCGTGCCGATGCGTCACGAATCCCTGCATCGCCACGCACGCTGGACCCGGGCGGCGGCCACCGCCGGGCAGCCGGAGGCCGCCAGCGGGGGCGGTATACTCCGCGGCGCGTGTCGGACCGGCGCTCCCGGCCCATGACGTGACCTGGCTGCCCGCGCGGCCATCGCCTCTCGCGGTGCCAGGCGCCACGCGCTCCGCCCGCCCCGCTCCCGAGGTCCTGCTCCATGAGCATCTATCTGCTTGTCCTGATCACCACGCTCTGCACGATCGGCGGGCAGCTGATCCTCAAGAAGGCGATGGTGGCGCTCAGGCCGCTGCTCGCCCAGGGACCGCTCGAATTCCTGTGGGGCGCCGCCTGGTCGCCGCTGGTCTACGCCGCCCTGGCCCTGCAGGTGTTCGGCTACATCGCATGGATGTTCGTGATTTCGAAGGAGAAGCTGTCGGTCGCCTTCGCGCTCTCGGGCTCCACGTTCTACCTGCTCATGGCGGCCGCGAGCTGGTTCTTCTATGGCGAGAAGCTCGGTCTGTGGCAATGGTTCGGGCTGTTGCTGATCTCCGCGGGGGTCGTCCTCGTCACCACCATGCCGCAGACCGCAGCGGCCACGCACTGAGTGGCGGACGACCGGGTACGCCGCATGTCGGCCCTGCCGCGCAGCCTGTCCCTGCACTGGATCACGCCGCCCATCCAGGCGCTGCTCCTGCTCGTCGCGCTGACCATCCTGGGACTTTCGCTGGAGCCGCCGTCGACGGACGACGAGACCGAGCTCACGGTCGTGATGTCGGCGCGCACGTCGGCGGGGGGGCAGGTGTTCCCGATGACGGCGGACGGATACACCGAGGCCTCCTCGAAGCCGTTCGACCTGGTCGCCGACGGCGTCCGCCGGGCCTACCGCGTGCGCCTTCCCGGCATGCCGCCGCGCTTCCGGCTGGATCCCGGTTCGGCGCCAGGCCTGATCGAGATCGAGGAGATCCGGGTGGCGGCCGATGGGCGCACGCTGCGCATGGCAGGCGCGGAACTCGACACGCTCATACAGCTGGCCAACCAGATCGAGCGCGTCGGCAACGACGGGCGCGTGCTGACGCTGCGGGCCACCGCGGGCGATCCGTATGTCGAGTTCGCCGGGATTTCCGGCTCGAGCACGGCCAACATGGTGTCGCGGCTGCTCAGGCTGGCGATGCAGGCCGTCGCCGTCGCGATCTTCCTGCTGGTCGCGTGGATCAACCGGCGTCGTCTCGGGTGGCTGCTGGAGACCGCCGGGGCGCGCTGGCACGTGGCCTATTCACTGGGATTCTGCGTCCTCGCGCTGGCCATGCTGAGCGGCCTGCAGCTGGGTTGCGACACCCTCGCGTGCTCGCCTCGGGGACTGGGGTACGGGGCGGCGCTCCTCGCCGCGTCGCTCGGGTTCGCCGCGATCTCGGCCGCAACGCTCAAGCTGGCCACGGGCAACCGCGTCCTGCCGGTGGTGGCGGGCGGCCTGTTCTTCCATGTCCTGTTCGGGCAGGTGCTGCTGGTCAGCTATATCTACCTGCGGTCACTGGTCCACGCCGCGGTCCCGTTCCTGCCGGTGACGCGCGCCGAACTGCTCCTGCTCGCGCTGGCATCGGCGGCGGTCCTGGCGGTCTCGGCCAGGCGTGCAGGACGGCTGGC
>DATINB010000421.1:0-4718 GCA_035474775.1 Luteimonas sp. | reverse complement strand
GACGGCCGCCGCTTCCTGCTGCAGGGTGGTGACTGCGCCGAAAGCTTCGCCGACTGCAGCCCCGACATCATTTCCAACCGGCTCAAGGTCCTGTTGCAGATGAGCCTCGTGCTCGTGCACGGCATGCGGGTTCCGGTGGTGCGCGTCGGTCGGTTTGCCGGCCAGTACGCCAAGCCGCGATCGACCGATACCGAGTCGCGCAACGGCGTGGAGCTGGCCAGCTATCGCGGCGACATGGTGAACGGGCCCGACTTCACCGTCGAAGCGCGCACGCCCGACCCACGGCGGATGGTCAAGGCGCATGCGCGCTCGGCGATGACCATGAATTTCGTGCGCGCACTGATCGATGGCGGCTTTGCCGACCTGCATCACCCGGAATACTGGGACCTGGGCTGGGTCACCCACTCGCCACTGGCCGACGAGTACCACCGGATGGTGTCCGGCATCGGCGACGCGGTGCGCTTCATGGAGACGCTGTCGGGTTCGCAGGTGCACAACCTCAACCGGGTCGACTTCTACACGTCGCACGAAGCGCTGCTGCTGCCGTACGAGGAATCGCTGACGCGCGAGGTCCCGCGCCAGCACGGCTGGTTCAACCTGAGCACGCATTTCCCGTGGGTGGGCATGCGCACGGCCGCCATCGACGGTGCACATGCCGAGTATTTCCGCGGCATCCGCAACCCGATCGCGGTCAAGGTGGGGCCCGGCGCCACGCCGGACGCCCTGCTGAGGCTGATCGACCTGCTCAACCCCGACGATGAACCCGGCCGACTCAGCCTGATCCACCGCATGGGCGCGCGCGAGGTGGCCGCACGGCTGCCGACGCTGCTGGATGCCGTGGTGCGAGACGGTCGGCGCGTGCTGTGGATCTGCGACCCGATGCATGGCAACACCGAGCCCACCGCGAACGGCTACAAGACGCGCCGCTTCGACAACATCCGCAGCGAGATCGAGCAATCGTTCGAACTCCACGCCGCGGCCGGCACGCGCCTGGGCGGCGTGCACCTGGAGCTCACCGGCGAAGACGTCACCGAGTGCACCGGCGGTGCGCGCGACCTGCTCGACGTCGATCTCGAGCGGGCCTATCGCTCCAGCGTCGACCCGCGCCTCAACTACGAGCAGGCCCTGGAGATCGCCATGGCGATCGTGCACACCCAGGCACGCATCGCGACGCTCGACCCGGGCGCCTGAGCAACCCGCGGCTGCCCGGTCACGCCTCGCGCGCCCGACGCAGGTGCGCGGGTGGCGCGGGGATCAGGGGCCGGCCGGGTCCGTCACCTGGCCTTGCGCATCGGGCAGTGTCGGCAGGTAGCGGGGTGCGCGCCGCGCCCGGGCGCGCTGTTCGAAGGCGAACGCCAGCCCGACCAGCCGCGCCTCCTGCCAGGCAGCCGCCATGAACGTCATTCCCAGGGGAAGCCCGTGGCTGTCGCCCATCGGCACGGTGATGCTCGGCGTACCTGCCACGGCGGCGGCGCCGTAGCCGGCTCCCGTGAAATGGTCACCGTTCAACGGATCGATGGGCCAGGCCGGGCCCATCGTCGGGACCACCAGCGCATCGAGGCGGTCGCGTGCCAGTGCCGCGTCGATGCCCTGCGCGCCCGCAAGGTGGCGTGCACGGGCCCGTGCCGCCACGTATGCCGGATCCCCGGGCCCGGTCGTCGCGGCCGCCTGCAGGAAAAGCTCCTGCCCGAACCACGGCATCTCCGCCTCCGCATGGGTGGCATTGAAGGCGACCAGTGCGTCCAGCGTGCGAACCGGCGCATTCGATGACGCCAGGTAGGCTTCGAGCCCGACCTTGAATTCCGACAGCATCACCGTGAGCTCCGCCGCGTCCCACTCGCCAGCGGTGGTGATGCGGGTGTCCACGAGCGTCGCCCCGGCATCGCGCAGCAGGCCGAGCGCGCGTTCGAAGGCGGCGTCCACGTCGGGTTGCGCGTCCACGGCGTTGTCGCGCAGCACGCCGATCCGGGCGCCGCGCAGCGCATCGGCGTCGAGGTGGCGGGCGTAGTCGACGGACGCCGCATCCGGGCGGCCGGACAGTGCGCCCGCGTCCTGGACGGCCGGAGTCGCCAGTGCCGTCAGCAGGATCGCCGCATCCGCCACCGAGCGCGCCATCGGTCCGGCGGTGTCCTGGCTGCTCGAGATCGGGATGATGCCGTCGCGGCTGATGAGGCCCACGGTGGGCTTGATGCCGACCAGCCCCGCCACCGCGGACGGGCACAGGATGCTGCCGTCGGTCTCGGTGCCGACGCCGACCGCCGCCAGGCTGGCGGCGATGGCGGTGCCGGTGCCGGCACTGGAGCCGCACGGGCTGCGATCGAGCACGTACGGGTTGCGGGTCTGGCCACCGCGTGCGCTCCACCCGGAGACGGAGCGCGTGGAGCGAAAGTTCGCCCACTCGCTCAGGTTGGTCTTGCCGAGGATCACCGCGCCGGCAGCGCGCAGGCGGGCCACCAGGGGAGCATCCGTCGCCGGCCGGTGGGCTGCCAGTGCGAGCGAGCCCGCCGAGTTGACCATCGGCGTGGCGTCGATGTTGTCCTTGAGCAGCACCGGGATCCCGTGCAGGGGGCCCCGACGCTGCCCGGAGCCGCGCTCGGCGTCGGCGCGCGCGGCGTCGGCCAGCGCATCGGGATTGAGCTCGATCACCGACGCGAGACGCGGCCCGGCATCGTCGAGGGCCGCGATCCGGTCCAGGTAGGCCTGCGTGAGCGACCGGCTGTCGAGCGTGCCCGCTGCCATCCAGCGCTGCAGCGTGGCGGTGTCCGCGTCCACCAGGTCGTGCGCCGGAGCCGGTCGATCGGCCATGGCTGCAAGGGTCGTCATCGGGATCGCGCCCAGCAGCGACAACGCCAGCATCGCGCCGGCCCTGGATGCCGGGGCCCGATCCCGCAACAGGGATGATCCCGGTCCTGCCGGGCAGGCGAGCGGGGCACGCGGATGCGCGGGTTTCATCATGTCGGCGGCCTGCTGCAGGGCCCGCGAGCATTGCCCGCGCCTTCGCGAGACGCAAGGTGCATGCGCCGCGGCGGCCGCCTCAGCGTCGGCGCCGGACCAGGTCACGCCCCAGCACGGCGACCACCAACCCATTGACCAGCAGGACACCGGCGGCCAGCCAGCCCGGCTCGCGCAACAGCGCATCGACTTCGAACGGAATGTAGACCGCCGCTGCCGTGCAGCCGAGCCACGAGGCCCACGCCCGCGCGCGCCACAGTCCCCAGGCTTCCACCAGGTGCAGGATGCCGTATGCGCAGACCGCAGCCGCGGCGACGTGCACCGACTCCGGATTGATGCCGTGCAGCAGCCACGGCAGGGCGCCGTGCTCGGGGTCGAAGTGGAAGAGGGCGATCAATGCCTCCACCCAGCGCTGCAGGACCGCTGGACCCGCGAACTCCAGGCCGGCAGCGGAGGCCACGGCAAGCACGCCCTTGGCGGCTTCGACGATCGCGATCGCATGCAGGCCGCCGTGGCCCCGCATGCCCTGGCCGACACCCGGCGTCATCGCGTCGCGGCGCCGGAAGCCGTGGATCAGGCGGCGCGACCGGCCCGCTTGCGGTCGCTCTCGGTCAGGAACTTCTTGCGCAGGCGGATCTCCTTCGGGGTGACCTCCACCAGCTCGTCGTCCTCGATGAAGTCCAGCGCCTGCTCGAGCGTGTACTTGATCGCCGGGCTCAGCTGGATCGCGTCATCCTTGCCCGACGCCCGCATGTTGGTCAGCGGCTTGGTCTTGATGGCGTTGACGGTCAGGTCGTTGTCCTTGGAGTGGATGCCGATCAGCTGGCCCTCGTAGACGTTGTCGCCCTCCGCGGCGAACAGCTTGCCGCGCTCCTGCAGCGGACCGAGCGAGTACGCCGGCGTCGCGCCCGCGGCATTGGCGATCATCACGCCGTTCTGGCGCTTGGCGATCGCGCCCTGCTCGCGCGGACCGTAGTGGTCGAACACGTGGAACAGCAGTCCCGAGCCCTGGGTGAGGGTGCGGAACTCGTTCTGGAAGCCGATCAGGCCGCGCGCCGGGATCATGTAGTCCAGCCGCACGCGTCCCTTGCCGTCGGACTCCATGTTCTTGAGCGCGCCCTTGCGGATGCCCAGCTTTTCCATCACGCCGCCCTGGTGGATCTCCTCGATGTCGACCACCAGCTGCTCGACCGGCTCCATCTGCTTGCCATCGACTTCCTTGATGATCACTTCCGGGCGCGACACGGCGAGCTCGAAGCCCTCGCGGCGCATGGTCTCGATCAGCACCGAGAGGTGCAGCTCGCCGCGGCCGGAGACCAGGAACTTGTCCGGGTCGGAGCCTTCCTCGACCTTGAGGGCGACGTTGTGCAGCGTCTCGCGCTCCAGCCGCTCGCGGATCTGGCGGCTGGTGATGAACTTGCCGCCGCTGCGGTCCTTGTTGCCGGCGAACGGCGAGTTGTTGACCTGGAAGGTCATGCTGATGGTGGGCTCGTCGACGGTCAGCGCCGGCAGGGCCTCGGGCGTGTCGAGCGCGCAGATGGTGTCGGAGATGCCGAGGTCGGCGATGCCGGAGATCGCGAGGATGTCGCCGGCGGTGCCTTCGCTGACCTCGACTCGTTCCAGCCCCAGGAAGCCCAGCACCTGCAGCACCTTGCCCTGGCGCTACTTGCCGTGGCGGTCGACCACGCTGACCGCCTGGTTGGTGCGCACGCTGCCGCGCTGGATGCGGCCGACGCCGATGAGCCCGACGAAGTTGTTGTAGTCGA
>DATINB010000420.1:0-5950 GCA_035474775.1 Luteimonas sp. | reverse complement strand
TCGCCGAGGCCGCGCTGACCAAGCCGGCGCCGTTCCTGATCTACCAGGAATCGCGGCTGATCATCCGCGCGCTGCGCGACTACATGCGCGCCGACATCGGCGAGATCCTGGTCGACACCCCGGAGATGTACGCCGAGGCGCATGAATTCGTGCAGCAGGTGATGCCGCACAACCTGCGCAAGCTCAAGCACTACACCGACGACACGCCGCTGTTCAACCGCTTCCAGATCGAGTCGCAGATCGAGAACGCGTACGAGCGCAACGTGCGCCTGCCCTCTGGCGGCGCGCTGGTCATCGACCAGACCGAAGCGCTGACCGCGGTCGACGTCAACTCGGCGCGCGCCACCAAGGGCAGCGACATCGAGGAGACCGCCTTCAACACCAACCTGGAGGCCGCGGAGGAAGTGGCGCGCCAGATGCGCCTGCGCGACCTCGGCGGCCTGGTGGTGATCGACTTCATCGACATGTCGTCCAGCAAGCACCAGCGCGATGTCGAGAACAAGCTGCAGAACGCCCTGCGCTACGACCGCGCCCGCGTGCAGCTGGGGCGCATCTCGCGCTTCGGCCTGCTGGAGATGTCGCGCCAGCGCCTGCGTCCGTCGCTCGGCGAGTCCAGCCAGCTGGTCTGCCCGCGCTGCGACGGCCACGGCCGCATGCGCAGCGTGGAATCGCTGTCGCTGTCGATCATCCGCGTGGCCGAAGAGCACGCCATGAAGGACAACACCGGCCAGGTGCTGGTGCAGGCCCCGGTCGAGATCGCCAACTACCTGCTCAACGAGAAGCGGCGCGCGCTGGCGGAGATCGAGGCGCGTCACGATGCCCCGATCGTGATCGTGGCCGACGAACAGCTGCAGACGCCGCACTACGAGGTGACGCGCCTGCGCGACAACGAGATGGACGAGGAAGCCAGCAAGCCGAGTTATCGTCGGGGCACCCCGCGCAAGGTCGCGACCATCGCGCTGACCAAGGCCAACCTCAACGTGCCGCCGGCTGCCGCGGTGACCAACGTGAGGCCGGCCCAGCCGGCGCCGGTGCGTGAACCGCGCCCGGAGCCGGTACCGGCTCCGGCGCCCGTGGCGGCCGCCCCGGTTGCAGCGCCACCGCGCGCCCCGGTGCCGACGCCGACGCCGACGTCTGGCGTGCTCGGGTGGCTCAAGGGGCTGTTCGGTACGCCTGCCGTCGATGCGCAGCCGGTTCCGCGGCAGGCATCGCAGGACGCCCGGCCACGTAACGATCGCGCGGAACGCACGGACCGTGGCGATCGCAACCAGCCGCGCCGCGACGGCCGCGGTGGCCGCAATGGCCAGGGCCAGGGCCAGGGCCAGGGCCAGGGCCAGGGCGGCCGTGACGGCGCCCGTCGGGACGAGGCCCGCCGCGATGACGGTCGCCGCACGGCGCAGCAGGGTGCGCAGCCACGCAAGGAACGTCCGCCGGGCCAGGGTTCCATTGCCCAGGGACAGGGTCAGAACGGCCAGCCCCAGGGTGCACAGAACCCGGTGGGCCAGGGCCAGAAGGGTCAGGGCGGTCGGCCGCCGCGCACGCCGCGTCCGCTCGAAGACGACCTCGTCCAGCAGGGCCAAACGTCCAGCACCGCGCTGGACAGTCCGGAGTCCAGGCAGGAGCGACCGGCACGTGGCCAGGAGCCGCGTCGGGCGCCCCGCGACGCCGAGGCCGCGGGCGAGCCGGGGCTGCATGCAGCCGAGGACGCGATGAGCGCTCGTGAGCAGGCCGAGGACGGCCTGCGCCAGGGCGACCCAGAAACGTTCGCGGACGGAGCGGCACCTGCGCATGCCGACGACACCAACCCGGACGGCAGTGCGCGCCGGCGTCGCGGTCGTCGTGGTGGACGTCGTCGTCGCCGCGGTGGCGCGGAAGGTGCGGTGGGTGCCGACGGCCTGGCGCTCGACGAGGCCGGACTGGCGGACGACACCGTTGCCGCCGATGGCTCGCAGCCGGAGTTCGATTTCGACGACGCCGACAGCGGCCAGGACGAGCCGATGCCGACGCCCGCACCCGCACCACGCAGTGGTCGCGGAGCGCGGACACGCAAGCCGGCGGCCGATCCCGCTCCCGCCTCCGCGGCGGTGGCGGACGTGCCGGCATTCCCCGCGCAGGCGTCCTCGCCCGAGCAGCCGGCTCCGGAAGCCTGGCCGGCAGCCGACGAGTCCGATGCGGTCGGCTCCAGCACGCAACGCGTGGATGACGATGTGCACTCGTCGATGAGCCAGTACGAGCGTCCGGCCATCGACCAGGCCAGCCCTCCGGCGACGGTTGCAAGCGCGACGTCGCTGGCGCACATGCGTGATGCGGATGCGGATGTCGATGTCGAGGGCGGGCCCTCGGGTGATCGAACCGTCGCCGCGGACGAGGCGTTCGCGGACGGGTCCGCCAGGCGCGATGACCCGCTGCGCGTGGACGCGCCGCTGCAGTCACCCGCGCCGGGCGACGATGCCGGTCCGGGCTTTGCGGAGCTGGATCCCGTCGTGCCCGCCTTCATCGTCGACGCCGGACATGACCCACGCCTCGGCGAAGGCACGGACCCCATCGGTGTCCCGGCCGACGTGGAGTCGCCTTCGGTGCCGCATGCGGATGCGTTGCCCGTGGACGCGGCGGGCGCCTCCGGCGACGGCGCGCGGACCTCCGGTGATGCGCCGCGTGGCCTGTTCGATGCGGTGGTGGCAGCGCCGGTCCCGGCTGCCGACGACGAGCACCTCACGCGCGCGGCTGGCCGGACAACGGTTGCGGCGCTCGCGCCGGAACAGGTGTCCAGCGAACGGGCGCCCGTCGACGCCACCGTGCCGGGTGACACGGCCGTTGATCTCACGCCCGACGAGGACGGGACGCGGCCAGCGGACCGCGCCTGACCGGTCGACTCCGCCCGCCCGCGTCAGAGCAGGTGGGCGGGGTCGGCGAGGCCGTACTGGCCCGCCAGGCGGGCCAGTGCGATCGAATCGTGGATGTGCAGCTTCTCGAACAGCCGGGTCTTGTGCGTGTTCACGGTCTTCGCACTGAGGCTCAGCCGGCGTGCGATCTCCTCCTGGCGCAGGCCCTGGATCAGCAGCATGGACACCTCCAGCTCGCGTGGTGACAGGGCATCGAACGGCGATTCATCGGTCCCGAGTCCAGACAGCGCGAGGTTCTGCGCGATGCTGCTGGCGAGGTAGCGCTTGCCGCACGCCACGTCGCGCACCGCACGCAGCAACTCACGCGCATCGCCGCCCTTGCCCACGTAGCCGGCTGCGCCGGCGGCGATCATGCGCTTGGGCATCGGACCGTCTTCCAGCACCGATACCACGATGACCTTGGGGCCGTAGTCACCCTTGACGATGCGCTCGGTGACTTCCAGGCCGCTGACCCCCGGCAGGTGGAGGTCGCACAGCACGATGTCGGGTTTCAGGCGGCGGATCTGCGGCAGTGCATCCTCGCCGCAGTCCGCCTCGCCCACCACGTCGATGTCCACCTCGGCGGACAGGATCATCCGCATGCCCGCACGCACCAGCGCGTGGTCGTCGACCACGAATACGCGAATCGTCATCCTTGTCTCCTCGCTCGTGTTTCCCCTGCACCGAGGCTAGCGCCGCGTGGCAGGGACGGCAAGGACGGGCATTGCCGCGACTTTCATGATCTGTGACGCTGGCTCAGACTTGGCCGTGACCGGCGTCCTGCCCCCTGTCGCCGGCATGTGGCCGGCAGTCGCGGTCCGCCGAGCGGCTGAATCGTCCGACGTCATGATCCATCCACGCAGGTGCGCCGCGCGCGGCCGCATCGGTGCTGGCTGGGACCGCACCGTCCACCCTCGCAGGCCAGGCCATCGATGAGCACCACCGCAGACTCCGCTTCCGCCTCGCGCCCCCCGGGAATCGATCCCGCGACACCGCGCCTTCCGGGTGCCGCTGCAAGCGATCCAGCGCAAGCCCGCGCATTGATGTGCGCGGCCGTGCTGCATTCCCGGGATTTCGCCGTGGTCGGCACGGACCCGTCGGGGGTCGTGACCGGTTGGAACGACGGCGCGGAAGCCATCTTCGGCTGGACGGCCGGCGAGATCGTCGGCCAGGACATCGGGGTGATCTTCACGGTGGAAGACCGCGAGAAGGGCGCCGACCTCCAGGAACGCGAGACCGCGCGCGTGACCGGCCGCGCCGAAGACAACCGCTGGCACCTCCGCCGGGACGGCTCGCAGGTCTTCTGCAGCGGCGTCATGAATCGCGCCGACGCGGCGGGCTCGGGCTACGTGAAGCTGGCGCGCGACGTGACCGCGCAACAGATCGCCAGCCAGGAGCGCGACGGCCAGCTGGACGACGCGCGGATGCAGCGCGCCAATGCCGAGGCGGCGATGGCGCTCAAGGACGAATTCCTGGACGTCATGTCGCACGAACTGAAACATCCGCTCAACGTGATCCAGGTCAACGCGGAGGTGTTGTCGCGCCTGATGCAGTCGGCTGCGGGGCCGGACCCACGAGCGGCGCGCGCCTTCGATGCGGTGCGCCAGTCGGTGCGCGACCAGAGCCGGATCATCGACGACCTGCTCGACCTGACGCGCGTGCGCACCGGCAAGCTCGCACTGGACCTCGTCGCCGTCGACCTGGTCACGCTGGTGGGCGATGCCGTCGAATCACTCGTCGCCGACGGGCCGGGCGCGCGCTACGACATCCGCTTCGACGTCGTCGACCCCAGCGTTCCCGTCCGCGGCGACATCGGCAGGCTGAACCAGATCGTCTGGAACCTGCTCAGCAACGCCACCAAGTTCACCCCGGCAGGCGGCCGCATCGTCGTGTCCGTGGCGCTGGACGACGGCTATGGCCGGCTGGACGTCGTCGACGATGGCGTGGGTATCGATCCGGCTGCGCTCGCGCACCTGTTCGAGATGTACGGCCAGGGCGATGCGCGTGGAGCGATCACCCACGGCGGGCTGGGCATCGGCTTGGCCATGGTGAAGCAGTTGGCCGAGCAGCATGGGGGACGCGTGGAAGGCGCGTCCGATGGCATCGGCACGGGTGCGCGATTCAGCGTGTGGATCCCCGGCCACGCGCTCGGGCCGGACACCGTGACGCTGCCTGCCGAGCTGTGCGGCGGCGGGACGGGACTGCACCTGCTGGTGGTCGACGATGACCTGGTCACCGTCGAGTCGCTGCGGGTGCTGCTGGAAATGGAAGGCGCGCGGGTCACCGTGGCGACCACGGCCGCGCATGCGCTGAGCGCCGCCGCGGCCGACGCGCCGGCGGTGGTGCTCACCGATCTCGGCATGCCGCACATGGACGGCTACCACCTGCTGGCTGCGTTGCGCGCCCTGCCCGGCCTGTCCCGCTTGCCGGTCATCGCGCTGACCGGATACGGTCTCCACAGCGACGTGGCGCGCACGCGGGACGCAGGGTTCTCGGCGCACGTGTCCAAGCCGGTCGACCTGGGGCTGCTGTGGTCACGCATCAGCGAAGTCCTGCACGCGACCGGCGATCTCCCAACGCCCGACCGCGACACGCCATGAGCGTGCCGGCTGCTTCGGAACCCGGTCCGACCTGCGCCGCACCGGTATGATGGGCACCGCCTCGCGGCAGCCGGAGCCTCCATGACCTTCATCATCTCCCTGGAAGAGCTCGCCCTGCACCACTGCCTCATGCAGGTGGACGGGCACGCCGCGGGCCGCGGCAGCGAGACGGAGCTCCAGGCACGCCTGGTCGCGGGTGGCATGGCGGTCAGGGATGGCGACGCGCTGGTCCTGACCCCGGCGGGTGTCGAGCTGTGCCGCAGCCTGCAACACAAGATCGCCGCCGAAAAAGAGGCCGAGCGCGTCCTGGCCGAGGGCGGCGGTGGCGGCGAACCGCAGGCCCACGGCGCGGCTTGAGCGACGCACGGCGGCGCCGAGCCCGTCGCTGCTCAGTCGGACAGGTCCGGCAAGGGCGCGGTGGTGGCGGAGAGAGTGGGATTCGAACCCACGGAAGGTTTGACCCTTCGC
>DATINB010000419.1:0-2274 GCA_035474775.1 Luteimonas sp. | reverse complement strand
TGCGCTTTTTCTCGCCGCCGCTGAAGCCTTCGTTCACGCCGCGATGCAGCAGTTCGTCTTTCAGGTGCAGCACCGACAGCGTCTGCCGCACCAGCTTGAGGAACTGCATCGAGTCGAGTTCCGGCTCGCCGCGCGCGCGTCGCTGCGCGTTCAGTGCGCTGCGCAGGAAGTAGGTGTTGTTGACGCCGGGGATCTCCACCGGGTACTGGAAGGCGAGGAACACGCCGGCGGCCGCGCGCGCCTCCGGGGCCAGCGACAGGAGGTCCGCGCCCTGGTACTCCACCTGGCCCGCGGTCACTTCGTAGCCGTCGCGGCCGGCGAGGATGTTGCCCAGCGTCGACTTGCCGGCGCCGTTGGGGCCCATGATCGCGTGCACCTCGCCAGGCGCCACCTGCAGGCTCAAGCCCTTCAGGATGTTGCGGCCGGCCACGCGGGCATGGAGGTTGTCGATCTTCAGCATCGGAGTTCGGGTCTTCTGTTGTGAGTGGGCGGACGCGCGGCGTCCTGGGCGCCCTGCGCAAAGGCGGCGCGGAAAGCGGGGTCCTATCCGACCGAGCCTTCCAGGCTGACCTCGAGCAGCTTCTTGGCCTCCACCGCGAACTCCATCGGCAGCTCGCGGAACACCTGCTTGCAGAAGCCGTCGACGATCAGGCTCACCGCGTCTTCCTGCGCGATGCCACGGCTGCGGCAGTAGAACAACTGGTCGTCGGAGATCTTGGAGGTGGTCGCCTCGTGCTCGACCGTGGCCGACGGGTGCCGGACCTCGATGTACGGGAAGGTATGCGCGCCACAGCGCTTGCCGATCAGCAGGGAATCGCACTGGGTGTGGTTGCGCGCGCCTTCGGCGCCGCGCTCCACCCGCACCAGGCCGCGGTAGGTGTTCTGGCCATGCCCCGCGCTGATGCCCTTGCTGACGATCTTCGACTTGGTGCGCTTGCCGATGTGGATCATCTTGGTGCCGGTATCGGCCTGCTGGCGGTGGTGGGTCAACGCCACCGAATGGAACTCGCCGGTGGAGTCGTCGCCAATCAGCACGCACGAGGGGTATTTCCAGGTGATCGCCGAACCGGTCTCGACCTGGGTCCAGCTCACCTTGCTGCGCGCGCCACGGCACTCGGCGCGCTTGGTCACGAAGTTGTAGATGCCGCCCTTGCCGTTCTCGTCGCCGGGGTACCAGTTCTGCACGGTGGAGTACTTGATGTCGGCGTCGTCGAGCGCCACCAGCTCCACCACCGCGGCGTGCAGCTGGTTCTCGTCGCGCATCGGGGCGGTGCAGCCCTCGAGGTAGGACACCTGCGCGCGCTCCTCGGCGATGATCAGCGTGCGCTCGAACTGCCCGGTGTGGCCGGCGTTGATGCGGAAGTAGGTACTGAGCTCCATCGGGCAGCGCACGCCCTTCGGGATGAACACGAAGCTGCCGTCGGAGAACACCGCCGAATTGAGCGCCGCGAAATAGTTGTCGCCGGGCGGGACCACGCTGCCGAGATAGCGCTGCACGAGGTCCGGATGCTCGCGCACGGCTTCCGACATCGAGCAGAAGATCACGCCCTTCTCGGCCAGCTCCTTGCGGAACGTGGTGCCCACCGAGACCGAGTCGAACACCGCGTCCACCGCCACCCCGGCCAGCCGCGCGCGCTCGTGCAGCGGCACGCCGAGCTTGTCGTAGGTGTCCAGGAGTTCCTGCGGCACCTCGTCCAGCGAGGCGTACTTGGCCTTCGGCGCCGAGTAGTAGCTGATCGCCTGGAAATCGATGGGCGCGATGCGCAGCTTGGCCCAGTGCGGCACCGGCATGGTCAGCCAGTGGCGGTACGCCGCCAGCCGCCACTCGGTCATCCACGCCGGCTCGTCCTTCTTCAGCGACAGCGCGCGCACCACGCCTTCGTCCAGCCCGGGCGCGAAGCTGTCGGACTCGATGTCGGTGATGAAGCCGGCGTCGTAGCGACGGCCGAGCTGTTCGTGGATCTGGGCGTTCTCGAGCGACATTCGGACCTCAGCTGGCCTGCAGCCGCGCGGGGATGGCGCGGCCGCCGGGCGTGGCGGTGACTTCGGGGTGTGCGGGCAGCGACGCCGTGGCGCCGTCCAGCATGTGCTGCAGGGTGACCGCGCGCAGCGCGTCGGCGACCACGTCGTTGATGCGGCGCCAGTTGGCGCGCATGCCGCACGACGATTCACGCCCGCAGCTGCCGGCGTGCAGGCTGCACTCGGTCATCCCGAGACGGCCCTCGATCGCCTCGACCACGTCGAGCAGGGTGATGGCGCTGGCCGCGCGCGCCA
>DATINB010000418.1:0-2036 GCA_035474775.1 Luteimonas sp. | reverse complement strand
GGCCGGCGTCCACCATCGCGGTGGTGGACCACGTCAATCCGACCACGCCCGAGCGCAACGCCAGGACGATGGTGATCGCCGACGCCGAGCGCTCGCTGCAGGTGAAGATGCTGGCCGAGAACTGCGCCCGCCACGGCATCGCCCTGTACGACATGCTCGATGCGCGCCAGGGCATCGAACACATCGTCGCCAGCGAGCAGGGGCTGGTGCTGCCCGGCATGGTGATGGCCGCCGGCGACAGCCACACGACCACCCACGGCGCGATGGGCGCCCTGGGCTTCGGCATCGGCAGCAGCGAGATCGAGCACCTGCTCGCCACCCAGACGCTGGTGTACGGCGTGGCCCGGTCCATGCGCGTGACGGTGCACGGCCGGCTCGGCCACGGCATCACGGCCAAGGACTTGGTGCTGGCGCTGATCCGGCGCATCGGCGCAGACGGCGCGAGCGGACATGTCATCGAGTACGCTGGCGAGGCCGTCTCGGCGCTCGATGTCGAGGGCCGGCTGACCCTGTGCAACATGAGCGTCGAGGCTGCGGCGCGCGGTGCGATCGTCGCGCCCGACGACCGCCTGTTCGCCTACCTGCACGGCCGGCCACGAGCGCCCCGGGGCGCCGCGTGGGATGCCGCCGTCTCGGCCTGGCGGACGCTGCGCAGCGACGAGGATGCCGCCTTCGATGCCGAGGTGGACCTGGATGCCAGCGCCATCGCGCCGATGGTGACCTGGGGCACCAGCCCGGACCAGGGCGCGACGATCGATGCCGCGGTGCCGGACCCCGAGGTCGAGGAGGACCCGGGCCTCCGGCTCGACATGTCCCGCGCGCTCACCTACATGGGGCTGCGCCCCGGCCAGCGCCTCGACGGCATCGGCATCAGCCATGCGTTCATCGGCTCCTGCACCAACGGCCGGCTCGACGACCTGCACGCGGCTGCCGCGGTGCTGCGGGGTCGCCACGTGGCGCCCGGCGTGCGAGCCATGGTGGTACCGGGATCGACGACGGTGCGACGGCAGGCCGAAGCGGACGGCACCGCCCAGCAGTTCCGCGACGCGGGGTTCGAATGGCGGCAGGCCGGCTGCTCGATGTGCGTGGCCATGAACGAGGATCACCTGCTGCCGGGCGATCGCTGTGCCTCCAGCACCAATCGTAATTTCGAGGGACGCCAGGGCGCGGGTGCGCGCACTCACCTGATGAGTCCCGCCATGGTTGCCGCCTCGGCCGTCACCGGCACGATCACGGACGTGCGCCGGCTGCTGCCTCGCTAGGGAAAAGTCTCGCGCCATGGAACCCTTCACAACGCTCACCGGGGTCGCGGCGGCTCTGCCGCGCGCGAACCTCGACACCGACCAGATCATGCCCAAGCAGTTCCTCAAGGGGGTGGACCGCCGGGGCCTGGGCGACGGCTTTCTCTTCGACCTGCGCTTCGAGCGCCCGGGTCTTCCGCGCGTCGACTTCGTGCTCAACCAGGCGCCGTGGAACCAGTCGGCGATCCTGGTCACGGGTGCCAACTTCGGCTGCGGCTCCAGCCGCGAGCACGCGGTCTGGGGTCTGCGCGAGCTGGGCCTGCGCTGCGTGATTGGCACCACCTTCGGCGGCATCTTCGCCGACAACTGCGCGCGCAACGGAGTCCCGGCGATCGGCGTGTCGCCCGATGAGGTGGTCCGCCTGACGGCGCTGGCGAACGACCCCGCGCGGTGCCGCTTCACGGTGGATCTGCGGGCGCAGACGATCGCGACGCCTGCCGACGCGCGCGTGCTGCATTTCGCGTTCGATCCGCTGCAGCGCGACATGCTCCTGCAAGGACTGGATGCGGTTGGGTCGACGCTGCAACACGCCGAGGCCATACGGCGGTTCGAGGCGCGCCACCTCGAACGCCAGCCCTGGCTGGCGTGAGCCGGTGGCTCATGGCGCACCGGGCGGCCCGGCGAGCCTTCGTGCCACCTGACTGCAGGTCGCGACGATGCGCTGCGCGCAGTCCCGCACGCTGTGCTGCATGCGGTGGCTCGGACCGGCCAGGCAGACGCCCCAGGTCTCGCGTC
>DATINB010000417.1:0-1554 GCA_035474775.1 Luteimonas sp. | reverse complement strand
GTCTCCATCGACGAGTTCGCCAGGCTCGACCTGCGCATCGGCCGCGTGCTGGCCTGCGAGGCGGTGCCGGGCTCGGACAAGTTGTTGCGGTTCGAGCTGGACGCCGGCGACCTGGGGAGCCGCCAGATCTTCTCCGGCATCCGCGCCAGCTATCCCGATCCGGCCGCGCTGGTCGGTCGCCACGTGGTGTTCATCGCCAACCTGGCGCCGCGCAAGATGCGCTTCGGCCTCAGCGAGGGGATGATCCTGTCCGCGGGCTTCGACGGCGGCGCGCTGGCGCTGCTCGACGCCGATGCCGGCGCCGCGCCCGGCATGCCGGTCCGCTGACGTTCCACGGGCGGTCGCGCACGGGCATGCCCGACCTCGTCGAACGACTCGACCGCCTGCTGCCGCAGACCCAGTGCCGGCAATGCGGCTTCGACGGATGCCGCCCCTACGCCGAGGCGATGGCCGAGGGCCGCGCAGGCGCCGAACGCTGCCCGCCGGGCGGCGACGACGGTGCGCTTGCGCTGTCGCGCTTGCTGGGCGTTGCGGCGTGCGGCTACGACCGCAGCCGCGGCGTCCACCTGACGGCGCCCCCGGTGGCGCTGATCGTGGAAGCCGACTGCATCGGCTGCACCAAGTGCATCCAGGCCTGCCCCGTCGACGCGATCATCGGTGGGCCGAAATGGATGCACACCGTGATCGAACCGCTGTGCACCGGCTGCGCACTGTGCGTGCCGGCATGCCCGGTCGACTGCATCGAGCTGGTGCCGACCCGACCCGCCGCACAGCCGGGCTGAACTCCACCCGCCACACCGGAAGAAGACCGGGCCGTCAGTCGGCGGTGGTCGCCGCAGCCGCCGGCGCCTTGCATGCGCTGCAGATCCGCTCCACCGCATGGCCGCGCAGGCGCAGCTTCTCGACCAGACCGTCCTCCCCCAGCAGATGCAGGGCGCCCACCACCACCAGGGTGTCGTCGCTGCCCGGCCGCGCCAGCCGGGCCTCGATCGCCGGGACCCAGGCATCGTTGCGGGCCACGTTGATGCGCTGGTACAGCGCCGGGTAGCGCGTGCGCATCGTCAATGCCATCTCGGTCCACATGGTGTCGGCATCGCCGGCGCGCCAGGCTGCGTGCAGCTTGCGGACCTCGCTGCCGTCCTTTGCGGATTCGGCGAGGGCTTCCTCGAGGAACTGCAGCTGTTCGGCGGCGCCCATGCCGTCCAGGAACGCGATCTGTTGCGCCCCGGTCTCCAGCCCGGAGGTTGGCTTCTGCAGCTCCGCAGCCCGCGCGGCCATGTGCGCGTCGAGACCGAGCCTGGCCTCCAGGCCCTGGTCGGCCATGCCGGCCAGCGTCACCATCAGCCCCACGAACCAGGGCTCGAACCGCTGCAGCGACTGCGGCGGCAGGCCCTGTTTCCCGAGCGTCGCGGCGTTGCGCTGGATCCACGTATCCAGCTGGCCGGCGAGCACCGGCGGCAACGCGTCCGACAGCCGCTTGCCGTCGGTGCGCAACGCGGCCTGTCCCATCTGCATGCCGAGCTGCGGCGAGGCCATCTCCTCGGGTGCCAGCTC
>DATINB010000416.1:0-1853 GCA_035474775.1 Luteimonas sp. | reverse complement strand
GGGCCGCTACTACCTGTCGTACTCGACCGGCAACACGCACCTGATCTGCTATGCGGTCGCGGACGATCCCTATGGTCCCTTCGTCTACCAGGGCGTGCTGCTGACCCCGGTGGTCGGCTGGACCACGCACCATTCCATCTGCCGGTTCCAGGAGCGCTGGTACCTGTTCTATCACGACGCCATCCTGTCCGGCGGCGTCACCCACCTGCGCTCGGTGAAGATGACCGAGTTGCACTACGACACGCAGGGCCGGATGCAGACCATCCACCCCTATGGCCGCTGAGATGCGCGAGCCGGATGCCGACGCCATGGCGCCGTTCGCACCGGGGCCGCTGCTGCGCCTGACGCGTGGCGACCTGCACGTCGACATCGCGCCGCAGGCCGGTGGTCGGATCGCCCAGGTCACCCGCCGGGGCTCGGCGCAGCTTGCCGGCTACGACCCGGGAACCGCGGCGGACGCGACAGGGACGGACGGCGCAGCGGGCGCAGCGCGCGGCACGATGATCGGATGGGGCTGCTACCCCATGTTGCCCTGGGCCGGCCGCATCCGCGGCGGTCGTTTCGACTTCGCCGGCAGGCGCCGACAGCTGCCACCGAACCTCGGTGCGCATGCCATCCATGGCCTCGGCTTCGCGCTGCCGTGGGCGGTGCAGGCCCAGGACGAACAGGCCATCGAACTGTCGCTGGCGTTGCCGTGCGACCGGCGCTGGCCGTTCGGGGGCCGGGCCTGGCAGCGTGTCGAACTGGACGCCGATGGCCTGCTGCTGCGGCTGGCCGTGCAGGCGGGAGCCGCCGCGATGCCGGTCACGATCGGCTGGCATCCCTGGTTCCGCAAACCGCGGCAGTTGGCGTTCACGCCGGCCGCCATGTACTCGCGGGACCAGGACGGGATCGCCACGCTGCCGCTGGTCGCGCCATCGCCGCCGCCGTGGGACGACTGCTTCGTGAATCACCGGCCGGTGCTCCTGCACCACGCCAGCCAGCGGCTGACCCTGCGCTCCGACTGCTCGCACTGGGTGATCTACGACCAGCGTCCCGACGCCACCTGCGTCGAACCCCAGAGCGGGCCGCCCGATGCCTTCAACTTGGCGCCCTCGGTCGTGCCCGCCGGCGAGACGCTGACACGGTGGTTCCGCATGTCCTGGGAAGACTGCTGAGCCCGGCGCATGCTGCAGTCCTGCTTCGATGGTTCCGCTGATGGAGATCGACACATGAAACCCACGCCACACGCCCTGTCCTGCATCGGACTGGTCATCGCCCTCGGTGCGGCGTCGCCCGCTCCGGTCGCCGCTGCCGACGCGGTCGGCACGACGGCCCTGCATGCGGACCAATGGCCGCGGGTCGCGCCCGCCATTCCCGTGGATGCGGCGCTCGAAGCGCGGATCGGGCAGTTGCTGGCCCGGCTCAGCATCGAGGAGAAGGTCGGCCAGGTGGTGCAGGGCGACATCGCCAGCATCACCCCCGACGACGTGCGCCGCTATCGCCTGGGCTCCATCCTCGCCGGCGGCAACTCCGACCCGGGCGGCAAGTACAACGCCACGCCGGCACAGTGGCTGGCACTGGCCGATGCCTTCCACGACGCTTCGATGGACACCGCCGACGGCGGGCATGCGATCCCGGTGATCTTCGGCATCGACGCGGTCCACGGCCAGAGCAACATCGTGGGCGCCACCATCTTTCCGCACAACATCGGCCTGGGCGCCACCCGAAATCCCGCGCTCATGCGCCGCATCGGTGAGATCACCGCGGCGGAGACCCGGGTCACCGGCATGGAGTGGGCCTTCGCGCCCACCGTCGCGGTGCCACAGGACGACCGCTGGGGGCGCACCTACGAAGGCTTCTCGGAATCACCG
>DATINB010000415.1:0-5434 GCA_035474775.1 Luteimonas sp. | reverse complement strand
GTATTGTCGTGCAAAACATCACGGCGCACGGGTATCCGACTTCAATAGCGGAAACGAAGGCCGAGGGAGTACACCGTTTCCTCGAAGCGGACGTCGCGCGGGAAGGTGCCGAGGGTTTCGCCGGCGCCATCCTGGTAGTCGCGGTAGGTCTGCAGCGGCTCGCCCAGGATGTTCGACACGTCGAAGGTCAGGGTCAGGTCCTCGACCGGCGTCCAGTTGAGCGACAGGTCGAGCCGCGACACGTCGTCGGTGTACTCGCAGCCGGGGTTGCCGCCGGTCTCGCAGGTCACGTTGAGGAACTTGCTGCGCGTGTTGTACGCCAGCCGGGCCGAGAACGGACCCTGCTCGTACATGCCGACGGCGTTGTAGGAGTTCTTGGAAATGCCCGGGAGGTCGCCGTCGATGTAGGTGCCGTTGAGCTGGATGCCGAACCCGTGCGACCACTCCGGCATGAAGTCGTAGTCGAAGAACGTGGTCACCTGCGCTTCGACGCCGTCCAGCCGAGTCTCGTTGAGGTTGATCGGCCGGTTGATCCGCAGCTCCCCATAGACCGGGTCCTGGACGGTCTCGATGCCGTTGACGATGAAGCCACTGACGTCGCGCCGGAATACACCGACCGAGGCGAAGCTCGAAGGCGAGAAGTACCGTTCGAGCGACACGTCGTAGTTGGTCGACTCGATGGGCTGCAGGTCGATGTTGCCGCCCGACGCGTTGCGGAATCCGGACGGGTCCGGGTTGGGGTCGATGAACAGCCCGGGGTTGAGCTGGCTGAAGTTGGGCCGCGTGCGGGTCTGGTTGCCTGACAGCCGCAGCTGCAGGCCTTCCATGAAGCGGATGCGCATCGAAGCCGTCGGCAGGTAGTCGGTGTACTCGCTCTGCTCCAGTCGCGGACTGAAGATCTCCGTTCCGTCGACGATCTCGCGCGAGAAGCCGACCATCTCCACCTCGGTCTTGACCACGCGGATGCCGACCACGCCGTCGACCGGGACATCCTCCCCGAACTCGTAGCGGAACTGGCCGTAAGCGGCGCGGGATTTTTCATTGGCCTCGAACGCCTGCACCGGGTTGAACGCCGGGTTGCCGCTGGCGAATCCCGCAAGGTCGCGCAGCGCGTCGATGTTGCCGCGGATGCTGTCGTAGGTGGGGCTGATCCAGGTGCGGGTGGGCTGTACGTTGCTGCCATGGAACCCACCGGGGACCGGCCCGATGTCGAGTCCGGTGTCCGCCAGCCCAAGTCCCAGCGGCTCCTGGTAGGCGTACCGCTCGCCGTTGTCGAACGAGCCGTCGCGGTCCACGTAGCGCACGCCGAATTCGAGCTTGGGCAGCAGCGCGATGTCGGTGTTGTACTGGAAATCGGTGCGGAACTGCAGATCGTCGCCCTTGGCTTCCAGGTAGCGATCGAAGAACCCGCGATAGACGAAGTTGGCCGGGTCCCGCGTGTCGAAGCCGTCGAATGCAAACTCCACCCCGCCCTCCTCGCGCGGCGTGTCGAAGTCGACGTCTACGGTCGGCGCACCGGTGAATGCCGTGTCGTAGCTGTAGATCGAGGATTCGTACTTGGACACCGTGCGTGCCAGGTCCATCGAGATGCGCCACGCATCGGCATTCCAGATCCCGCCCACCGCTAACTGGCTGGTGTCGGTTTCGTTGTCGGTGGCACCCTGGAAGAGTTCCGGACGCACCTGGTTGCTGGCGGTCAGGCTCTGCACCTGGCTGGTGCCCGGGCGCAGGACGACGTTGGAGAAGTCGGCGTCGCCGTACAGGGGCACGAACAGCTGCCGGTCGGACACCTTGTTGCGAAAGCCCTGGTACAGCACGTCCGAATACAGCTCCAGCGCGTCGTTGGGACGCCACTGGAACGCCGCGTTGAGCGACGGCCGCGAGCGGTCGCCCTCGCCGTAGAAGATGCCGACTGCATCCGGCAGCCGTGCGCCGACCAGCGACGGATCCTCGACCTGCTCGGGGCGGATGCCGGCGATGAACCCGCCATTGAAACGGGCCGAATCCAGGTAGCGCATCTGCGTGTAGGACACGTTGATCAGGGCGCCGAACTCGCCCATGTCGGTCTGCCAGCGATCGCTGGCCAGCAGGTTCCAGTTGGGGTCGTAATGCTGCGACTGGTTCGTGTAGGTGTAGCGCAGGCCGCCGGCGATCTCGCGATCCTCGAAATCGAACGGGCGCCGGGATTGCACGTTGATGAGCCCGGCGATGCCACCCTCGACCAGGTCCGCGGTGGTCGACTTGTAGACCTGCAAGGCGGACACGCCGCCGGCGGGGAAGTCCTGCACGGCCACGAAGCGCGCTTCGGCAGTGAAGATGTCACGCCCGTTGTAGCTGGTGGCGATGTCGGGAAGACCGCGGACGAGCACCTGGCCCGCCTCGCCGCCACCACGGCTCACCTGCACGCCGGGCACGCGTGCGAGCGAGTCGGAGGCGGTCACGTCGGGCAGCTTGCCGATGTCCTCGGCCACGATCGAATCGACGATCTGGTCGGAGTCCTGCTTCGTGGCCTGCGCCGACGCCAGGCTGCTGCGCAGGCCGGTGACGACGATGGTGTCGAGTTCGGTGGTCGACGCCGGATCGGTCGGTGGCGCGGCGGTCGCCGGCGCCGACGCCGGTGCCGCCGGGTTGCGCGGCGCCGCCTGCGCATCCGGCCGGGCCGGCTCCGGTTCCGATCGCGTCGCGGGCGCAGGCGCAGGCGATTGCGCGTAGGCGTGCCCCGCCGCGAGAGCGGCGAGGATGGATGCCGAAAGTACAAGTCGAGCGGTGTGGGCCATTCCGATGCTCCCCGTTGTCGCCGCCCCCTCCGGGCCGCGATCAGTGTCTGTCCTGTGGCGCGGTGCCTTAGCGCGGCGTGCCGGTGGCGGACGCCCGCGCCGGCCCAACCGACGCATCATTGGCAGCGGGCGCGGATGCCGCGGCCGCCAGTCGCCTGAAGATCTCGGCTTCGCGCGCGCGATACGGCGTGCCGTCGCGCTTCAGCAGGTCGTGGAACCAGAGCGCGGGCTCCTGCAGCGTGTACGGACGCTCCCAGCTGTCCCAGGGCAAGCGTGTCTGGATATCGCCATCGACGAAGCCCCAGTTGATCATCGCGACGTTCTCGCGGCGGGCGATGGGCAGGATGGTGTCGACGTTGGAGCCGTTTCCGCGCGCCAGCCATTCGGTGCACAGCAACGGCCGACCGTATGGCCGCAGCTGGGCGATGCGGGTTTCGAACGCCTCCGGCTGCTCGTAGTTGTGGAAGGAGATGACGTCCGACTGCGCCAGCTGGACGCGCTGGATCTCGGTGAGTTTCGACGCCCCCGGCGACCAGTCCTCGCCGATCCACACGCCGCTGGTCAGCGGCTGGGTCGGGTTCTGTGCGCGCGCCCACGCGAACGCCTGGGGCAGCAAGTCCTCGATGCGGGCACGCTCCTGTTCCAGCTGCTCGTCCACGTAGCTGCCGCCGCCCGGATTGTCGGGCTCGTTCCAGATGTCCCACGCCAGCACCCGGTCGTCATCGGCGAAGGCGCCGACGATGCCCTCGACGTAGGCGCGGAAGTGCGCATCGCGCGCCGGATCGATCAGGTCGCGCCGACCGGGGCTCTGCACCCAGCCGGAGTTGTGCACGCCCGGGATCGGGCGATGCTGCGGCCCCAGCACGGGGTCGGGGTCCCAGCAGCTGTCGAACAGGACCAGCATCGGGCGGATCCCGTGACGGGCCGCAATGGCGAGGAACGCGTCCACGCGCTGCTTGAAGCCTTCCGGATCCTGCTGCCAGAGCAGATCGTGCAGGTAGACGCGCATGGTGTTCATGCCGAACATCGACTTCGCCCAGCCCAGTTCGCGATCGATGGTTTCCGGATCGAACGTCCCGGCCTGGAACATCTCCAACTGGTTGATCGCGGTGGAGGTGGTGTAGTTGGCGCCCACCAGCCAAGGTTGCCCGGCATACCAGGCGTTGGCACGGTCGGTCGACCAGCGCGCTGCCGCGACGGTGGCCGCAGGGGTCGCACGTGCCGAGTGCACAGGCGCGTGCTGGGCCATGGCGGATGCACCACCCAGGAGCAGGCAGCCCGACACGAGGCATTGGAGAATCGTTCTTGCCGGCATCGACAGGCTCCCGGGCGGCTATGGCGGTGCGTTCAACGCGCGCGCGCGGAAAAGCGCAGCACGATGTGGTTGCGGTATTCCTGGCCCGGGTCCAGCCGGACCGAACCGAATTCAGGCCGGTTCGGGGTGTCCGGGAACATCTGCGGCTCCAGCACGATGGCGTCGCCCATCCGGTAGATCCTCCCGGCCTTGCCCACGATGGTGCCGTCGAAGAAATTGCCCGAATAGAACTGCAGGCCGGGCTGGTCCGAGACCACCTCCATCACGCGTCCGGAGGCCGGGTCCTCGAGGGTCGCCACGACGCGTGGCGTTGCGCTGCGCTCGCGGCTGATCACCCAGTTGTGGTCGTAGCCGCGCCCGAATGCGATCTGCTCATCGGACGCGTCGCGGACGCGCAAGCCCACCACGGTGGGCTTGCGAAAGTCGAACACCGTGCCCTGCACAGGGCGGAATTCGCCCGTCGGGATGGCGGAGGCATCGGTCGGGGTGTAGGCATCGGCGGGGATCGTCAGCAGGTGATCCATCGCACCGGCCGGCGCGCCCTCCCCTGCCAGGTTCCAGTAGCCGTGGTTGGAGATGTTGACCACGGTCGCGCGATCGGTGGTGGCGCGGTACTCGATCGAAAGCGCGTTGTCCTCGCCGAGGGAATAGGTCGCGGTCGTGGTCAAGGTGCCGGGGTAGCCCTGGTCGCCGTCGTGGCTGACGTAGCGCATGGTCACGCCGGGGTTGGCGCCCTGCACGACGTCGACCACGTCCCACAGCACCTTGTCGAAACCCCGGGTGCCACCGTGCAGGGAATTGGGCCCGTTGTTCACGGGCGTCGAGTAGGCGACTCCGTCCAGCACGAAGCGGCCATTGGCGATCCGGTTGGCGACGCGACCCACGGTGGCGCCGAAGTACTCGGGCTTTGCTAGATAGCCCTCCAGCCCCGGATAGCCAAGCGCCACGTCCGCCAGGGCGCCGCGGGAATCCGCCACCAGCACGGCCTGGATCGCGGCTCCCAGCGCGATCAGGCGCACCTGCATCCCGCCACGGTTCGACAACGTGACCGCCTCCACCTCGCGGCCATCGGGCAACGTGCCGAATCGAGCACGCACTGCCTCGCCCGCCGTGGCGGTGCCGGCCACCGGAGCCATGGCACAGAGCAACAGCCAGCCTGCCGCTGCGACGGACGGATTACGCATCGTTTCCTCCCCCGGATGACGCTTCGATCGCCCTGAGCGGGCTGCTTGGGCATTTATATGACAATATGTTTTCGCGAACACGCTGCGGTGCGTCATCGATGAAGAACCTGTTGCGCTGGACCCTCGGACTGGTTGCCCTGGTGCTGTGCGGGTGCCCC